>JAGUWT010000217.1 GCA_020062205.1 Thermodesulfovibrionales bacterium | reverse complement strand
TCCGAACCGATCCCCGACAGGGCGGGGACAAGAGTCGGAATGACAGACAGGTTTTCATGTCGTTGTTATTATATTATCCACAGGAAAGTCTGAAGAAACATAATTTTCTATGCATTTGGAAAACATTCCATTAAAGAAAAACTGGAAAAGCGGGAAAGCTCTCTGTTACAATTAAAACCGATTTTTTTGGGGGGGGTCTATGGAGCTTAAGGGACAGGTTGCATTCGTTACAGGTGGGACACGCGGCATCGGCAAGGCAATTGCTGAAGGTCTTGCAAGAAGGGGGGTCAATGTTGCTATTGCGGGCAGGAGTCTTGATACGGTGAATGAAATTGCAACATCATTTACATCATTTGGCGTCAAAACGCTGGGAATAAAACTTGATGTATCAAATGCAGAAGAGGTAGGCAAAGCTTTCGAGAATATCATAAAAGAATTTAACAGGATAGACATATTGATAAACAATGCTGGCATAACAAAAGACGGGATTCTCCTGAGGATGAAGGAGGAAGACTGGGACGCTGTGTTGAATACGAACCTCAAGGGTGTCTTTCTGTGTTCAAAGGCTGCCATAAGAGAGATGCTCGCACATCGCTATGGAAGGATAGTCAATATCACATCCGTAGCCGCATTTATGGGGAATCCAGGACAGGCAAATTATAGTGCAGCAAAGGCTGGGATTGTAGGACTCACAAAAACACTTGCAAAAGAATATGCAAGTAAGGGGATAACAGTAAATGCTGTTGCCCCTGGTTTCATATCAACAGCAATGACAGATGTCCTTTCCGAGGCTGTCAAGGAGGAGATGAAGAAGTTTATTCCGTTAGGGAGATTCGGGACCGTTGAGGATGTTGCAAATGCTGTTCTTTTTCTCGTATCACCTGATTCAGCTTATATCACTGGGCAGGTAATTCATGTTAATGGTGGTATGTATATGTGATTTCTGATTGAAGATTTCAGATTTGTGATTTTAAATTTGAAATCTACAATCCAAAATTTGCAATCTAAAATCTATATATGGAGGTGCTTGCATGGTAGACGAAAAAGTAAAAGAGATTATATCAAAACAGCTTGGCGTAAGTCCTGCAGAAGTTACTCCGGAGGCATCTTTTGTTGAAGACCTCGGTGCAGATTCGCTGGACACTGTAGAACTTGTTATGGCATTTGAAGAGGCATTTGGAATCGAGATACCAGATGAAGATGCAGAGAAAATTGTAAAGGTCAAGGATGCTATTGAATACATAAATAAGAAAAAATCTTAAATTCTCATGGATAAAAGAAGAGTTGTTGTAACAGGCATAGGTCTTGTGACACCTCTTGGTATTGGTGTTAAGACCAGCTGGGAAAATCTCATTCAGGGCAAACCCGGAATCAGGAAGATAACGCAATTTGATGCTACTGCCTTTCAGACGCAAATAGCTGGTGAGGTAGAAGGCTTTAACCCTGAAGACTATATCGAGCCCAAAGAAGTAAAAAAGATGGACCGCTTCATCCATTTTGCAATTGCTGCAGCACAAATGGCAATGGATGATTCCGGACTGAAGATAAGCGACAGTAATGCAGAACGAGTAGGTGTGATTGTTGGATCAGGCATAGGTGGCCTGATCGCAATTGAACATTATCATTCCATTTTGCTCGAAAAAGGACCTAAACGGATAAGTCCCTTTTTTATTCCCATGTTGATAATTAACCTTGCTTCTGGCCAGATATCCATGAAATATGGTGTTAAGGGACCAAACTCTGCTGTTGCTACTGCATGTGCTACAGGAAGCCATTCCATAGGGGACGCTTATAAGATTATTCTGAGAGGTGATGCAGATGTCATGATTGCAGGAGGTACTGAGGCAGTAATAACACCTTTGGGGATAGGTGGTTTTAATGCGATGAAGGCACTTTCTACGAGAAATCATGAACCAGAGAAGGCAAGCAGGCCCTTTGATATTGAGAGAGACGGGTTTGTTATGGGGGAAGGCGCAGGTATCATGATTCTCGAGAGCCTCGAAAATGCCCTGAACAGAGGTGCAAAAATATATGCAGAAATCATTGGATATGGGATGACTGCTGATGCATACCATATCACCTCTCCTGCCCCTGGAGGGGAAGGTGCTGCTCGATGTATGGCAATGGCGTTGAGAGATGCAGGAGTTCAGCCATCGGAAGTGGATTACATAAACGCCCATGGGACTTCAACAAGATCTGGAGATGAACTTGAAAGCAATGCCATAAAAACAGTATTCGCAGAACATGCCTATAAGGTTGCAATCAGTTCAACAAAATCTATGACTGGACATTTACTTGGCGCTGCAGGAGGGACTGAGGCAGTTATCAGTGTCCTGAGCATTTACAACGATATTGTTCCACCAACAACAAATCTCGATAATCCTGACCCTGAATGCGACCTTGATTATGTTCCCCATACAGCGAGGAAGATGACGGTCAATCATGCCTTATCGAACTCATTCGGATTCGGTGGAACCAATGCCTGCCTTCTATTCAAGAAATATAGAAGTTCTTGATTGAAATTGGAAGATATTGCTGGGTTAGAAGATCGCCTCAATTATATCTTTAAAGATAAAAATATACTCATTGAGGCACTGACCCATAAATCCTTCTACCACGAAAATCCTGACACAACACCTTCTCATAACGAGAGACTCGAATTCCTGGGTGATTCTGTCCTTGGATTAGTTATAGTCGAATATCTCTTTTCATTAGATGATCAGTTTCCGGAATCAGTTATGGCTAAGATTAAGTCTTATCTTGTGAAAGAATCAGTGCTTTACGAGATTGCCATTTCGATATCTCTTGGGAAGTATCTCATGCTTGGGAAAGGTGAAGATGATAGTGGAGGCAGGAATAAAAAATCCCTGTTAGCAGATGCTGTTGAGGCAATTTTAGGGGCTGTCTACATAGACGGTGGCTACAGCGAAGCTAAGGAAATTATTCATAGATTGTTCAAAGGGAACATAGATACTGTCATCCATTCCGGTGAATTTCATGATTTTAAAACAGACCTCCAGGAAAACACCCAACTCCTTTTTGGTGTCCTTCCTGAATATCGAATCATAAAGCAAGAGGGGCAAGAACACCAAAAGATATTTACCGCAGAGGTCTTCATAAATGGGAAAAAGTTTGGTGAAGGTGCTGGAAAGAGTAAAAAAGAGGCACAGACTGTTGCAGCAAAAGAGGCTCTCCACAGACTGAAGAAATAAAGAATGTTTAGTAGGAAGGGAGGTGATAGCTTTGGCTAAAGACCCTGTATGTAACATGGATATCGATGAGAAAAAGGCAGCAGGTACAAGTGGTTACAAGGGAAAGACCTATTATTTCTGTTCGAAGATGTGTAAAGAAAAGTTTGACAAAGACCCAGAAAAGTTTTTAACAAAGGAAGGAAAATAACACAGGAGGGGAAAATGAAAAAATTCACAATCACTTTAATGATCATATTAGTTTTTTGTGTTTCAGCACAGGCGCAGGTGAGTGGTGGCACAATGGGAGAACAGAAAGGCGAGATGAAACCGCAATGTATGATGATGGGTGAAGGGATGTCAATGATGCCCATGATGAATATGTGCCAACATATGATGATGGGCCAGAACATGATGATGCGCGATACAATGCAAATGATGATAGATATCGTGAAGATGCAGCAGAGGATAATAAGAGGGATCAGACATCCTGAAAAAAGAGAAATTATGATGGAAATGGGTAAGATGATTGATAAGATGGATAAGATGATGTCTGAGATGCGTGGCATGACAATGAAAGGGATGGTGGAGCCACCCTCTCCACCGCCGCCGTTAGAACCCAAAAAAGAGGAACCTAAAAAAGATAGCCCGGCACAATTAGAGACTCCAAAAAGTGAGCCTCACAAACACTGATAGGCTGGTGATACATAGCTGTTTTATTGCTAAACATATCAATATACACATCTGGTCTGGGTTTTATTCTTGTGTTGTACATCTATATTACCCAGATCAGAGTTTTTTATTTTGGACAAAATACGATTGTTGGGATAAGCTATTCATATGTAAAAAATGTTTCTCCATGATTTTTTCAGACTTCTTTGATAAACTTTTCACAGGAGCGGGAAAAGGTAAATGAATAAGTGGGTTGTGGTTTTTGTTACATACGACCCTCTTGAGGCCGAGATAATAAAAGACCTTCTGGAAAGCGGGGGGATACCAGTAGCGGTAAGATCATCAAAGGTGAGTCCTTATCCTGTAAATGTCGGTAAAATAGGTGAAATAAAGATATTGGTCAGGAAAGAGGATAAAGAAGTAGCAGAAAAGGTCATAAGGGGAGAGGAGGATTAAACTTTGTTCACAACCTTAGAGAGTGGCTGTATCTGTTTGAACTCATCAGAAAGCTCTTCGGATACTATGAAGGGTATTATTCCCAGCTTCACGGCACTTTCCAGGTCTTCCTCACCAGTGGCCCGCGCCACGAGATGCTTTTTGTCTTTCAAGCCGAGGGCCTCCAGCATGGCGTCAAGCATGCCTTTGGGAAATGCATAAACGAAAAGATGGCCTTCAAAGATGCTGAATATAGGCCTGAATTCTATGACAACTCCGCTGCCAAACTTTTTTGTGGTAAGCATCTTTGAATCGAGTAGTTTCTCCGTTAACTTTTTCCTTGCATTTGCGGATTCGCTGAATATCTTTGCAGCCTCCTCAAAGAGCTTGGGTACAGAATAGGTCATCAGCGTTCTTGAGACGTCGAGCCTGAACCACCAGAGGTCGTAGCTCAGAAGGGACCTTCGTCTCGCGACCTCGCTGCAATTACCTATAAACATGTTTCGTATGTACAAGAGGTTGGGATGATCGTAGATAGCCGATGGCTTCTTATATGCACACTCCTCGGAAATCGAGTAAATCTCGGCAACCTTTCTGCCTACCAAGTCCCTGTTGTAAAAAGAGACCATCCTGTTCAACATGTCCTTGTCGATGCTGAAACCATGTAGCAGTATTGCAGTCCCTTCTTCCTCCTTACGGGCACTGCCCATTAGCACAAATATGCGCGGATTATCTGAACCCTTTGGGATTACAACAAACTTAAAGACATGGCGCTTCGTGAATATGTAAACAGGAACACCGCTGAGTACAAAGTGAGCAGCTGCAAGCTTCAACCCTTCACCGTAATAGCCGCGCATCCAGCACTCTTTATCCGTGCTCCCTATGGACAGCGCCTCAACCTTTAGCCCCCTACCCCTGTCAACAATCCACGTGCCTAAGTCATCCTTTTTAATGTCAACCTCTGGCTTTCCGATTGTAAGCTCAACTTCATCCAGCGCATTTTGAACCAGCTCCCTGAGCGATTTGAACGTATCGAACCCGCGCCTTTCGATATAATCTTTTGTAATGCCCAGGGGAACAACCGCATCGTACCGGGCTATGAATCCCTTCATCTCCGTTGATTCTTTTACTGACTCTTGCGCTGACATCTCATCAACCTTTTTCAAGCTATCTATGGATAACACAGAGGCACGCATGACAGAAGGAATTTCATATTCAGAATAGATATCGTTCATCATAAAATCACCATTTTCTTAAGGTTAAATCCTTATCCCTCTAAAATAGTATATCATGCAGCGTTAGTAGAAATGTCCTCAGGGCCTCCTCTACAGACTGTTCCTCAGGGCTTCCTCTACAGACCACCTCTCAGGTTTTCTGTGATAGATCTCATGAAATGCGCTGCGTCAATGCCTTTGCGAAAACATCTCGGTGCGAGTCGATTCCGACATTGTTAATCACCATCTATACATTTGCCTATATGCCAATTGCAATAACTCCTTTGGGAAACCCAGTCAATTTTAATTTTACAAATCAGAACAGAGAAGTTATAATCCAATGAAATCAGGGTGAAATAGCTTATTGAAACTCTTTAGGGGCAGCAGTTTCGCTGAACAGTTTCTTTCTGAAACTATCACATTAGAAGGGAAGCTTAACCGATAGACGACATTTTGCTTAAATGATAGAATTAGAAATGGAGGTCAAAGAATGAGCAAAAAATATAAAAATCCCCCAATTATTGAAGCGCTGTGTGAATTTCAATTTATACCTGGTCAGCCATGGGATTTAACTATTCCGGGATTGATATATGAAAAGGTAAGAGATGAATTCCCAGATAGACAGCAGCAAATTGGAATAGGTGTTCAATTTCGGCCAACAGAGAAAGGGGTTGAGCATAAAGTGGAGCCTGCTCCACCACGTATCCAATTTTATAAGGAAGATAAGACTGCTTTGATTCAGGTTGCCCCTGATCTTCTTGCAGTCAATCAATTAAAACCTTACCCAACATGGTCTAAATTTAAGCCGATGATCTTGAAAATCCTTCAAACTTATAGAGAGGTTACTAATCCGAAAGGGTTTAAACGGGTAGAACTTAGGTACATCAACAAGATAAATATCAAAGCTGAATCTGTCGAACTTAGCGAATATGTTGATTTTTATCCCTATATATCCAGGGAGTTACCCCAGCTGCACACAAGTTTTATATCCCGGGTGGAGATTCCCTATCTGAACAATCGTGATCGAATGTTTATCACAATAGGCAGTGCCTTACCTGAAAGCCCGGATACACTATCAATAATATTAGATATCGATTATATTATGGCTAAGCCTGAAGCTATACCAATGGAAGCAATTGAAGAGTGGATAGAACAAGCACATTCAGCTATTGAGAAAGCTTTTGAATGCTGTATCAAGGATAAGAGTAGAATTCTGTTTGAAGAGGTGAAATAATGCCGGTTTCACTACAGAGGAAACAACTGCCGTTAGACATTAAGGACCCGATTGTCTCGATACTAACTGCAGGCATGTCATATACTTTTGAGAGCAAGGGAGAGATAGAAAGTTTCCTAACAGGGGGCTCCACGGTTGTCACTATAGACCTGGGATACCAGCTCTTCAAAGAGATGGTCGAATGGAAAAGGCTTCCGGTAAATCCTTTGCCCATCCAAGTCTTAGAGGTACAAGATTGGGAGAGAATTATAGAAAAGCTCAATGCGTTAGAGGCTGTATCAGGAATGTTGAACGAATTGACTGCTGAACAAATAGAAATTTTTGAAACATCGGCAAAAAGGAGACCACTTTTTAAATGACATATGTTCTTGATACAAATATTATTACAGGAATCTTAAAAGGAAATGAAAAAGTGAAGAAAAGAACCCAAGAAGTTATAGTAGAGGGAAAGGAAATTTTTATAAACGGAATAAGTTATTATGAAATAAAACGAGGTCTTCTGGCTGCTAACGCTACAGCACAGTTAAACAGGTTTGATCTACTTTGCAAGAAATTTGGTTTAATATTGCTGGATACTCAACCTATTTTTGATGAAGCTGCAGAAATCTATGCAAATTTGCAGCAGAAAGGAGAACTCATTGAAGACGCGGATATTTTGATAGCTTCTGTAGTAAAGACGCGGGACTTTATTCTTGTCTCAGATGATACCGATTTTGATAGAATTCGAGGGTTGAGAATTGAAAATTGGCTAACTTAAAGAGAATTCTTTCCGTAGCCATCAAGCAAAACCTTTGCCTGACATATAAATAAAGGCACCATGTCAAAAAGTCTCTCCTTACGCCGCTGGCAAGCTACGGTATGACCTTATTAAGCTGATACTCCACTATCCCGGTTGCACCTGCCATTTTTAGTTTAGGAATAATATCGCGTACAGTCTTCTCGTCAATCACCACCTCAAGGGCATACCATCCCTTGTCAGAAAGTGGTGATATAGTAGGTGAATGCATAGCTGAAAGAAGGCTCATAACACGCTTATAAGACCTCTCTGGAACGTTCATCTTGAGTCCAACCTTCTCTTCCGCAGCGAGAGCACCTTTCAGGAGCATAACGATATTCTCCATCTTCTGCCTCTTCCACTTATCCTGCCACGCCTTCTTATTTGCAATGAACCTCGTACTTGACTCAAGGATAGTTTCAACAACCCTTAGATTATTTGCCTTTAAGGATGAACCTGTTTCTGTAAGCTCAACAATTGCATCAGCAAGGTGTGGAGGCTTTACCTCTGTTGCACCCCATGAAAAATCAACCTCCGCCTTTATATTTTTAGACTTGAGATACCTCTTTGTAAATCCAACAAGTTCTGTTGCAATTCGTTTTCCCTTTAGATCTTCTAAGGTTTTTATCGCAGAATCATTGGGAACTGCAATCACCCACCTGACTGTTCTGAGACCTTCTTTTGCATAAATAAGCTCGGCAACCTCATGAACTACCGCATTCTGTTCCATAATCCAGTCCTTGCCTGTAAGGCCACAATCCAGTACGCCGTCTTCAACATATTTTGCCATTTCCTGCGCCCTGATGAGCATCGCCTCTATCTCAGGATCATCAAAGGAGGGATAATAAGAACGGCTTGATACGCTAATATGGTATCCTGCCTTTCGAAAGAGTTTTAACGTTGATTCCTGAAGACTTCCCTTTGGAAGTCCGAGTCTTAATATTTTCTCCTTCATGTTCAATCCCTCATCTTTCGGTATTCTGTGTGATATAATTTATCATATTGCAGATGGATTTTACACCTTTATTAAACATTATTCAGCAAGACTTAAAATCCGTTCGAATCTATAACCTCACAGGCTCATCTGCAGCCCTCTTGCTTGCGTTGTATGATAAACCGTTTATCGCTCTTGAATCTACCGAAGAACGTGCAGAGGAACTCTCGAAAGATATTAATTTCTTCAGAGAGGTCTTAAGAAAAGACAGTGTTTCTTTCCTGCCAGAACCTGATGGCCCTTCTCTTTCAGGTGAGAGGG
The DNA here is from genome assembly GCA_020062205.1 of Thermodesulfovibrionales bacterium. Classification (GTDB taxonomy): domain Bacteria; phylum Nitrospirota; class Thermodesulfovibrionia; order Thermodesulfovibrionales; family SM23-35; genus VGWY01. The sequence goes on along the minus strand of JAGUWT010000217.1, from coordinate 2,939 downwards.
CAAGAATAATCCACCAGATTAAAAAAGACGACTCATTCGTCAGTTCCTTCAAAAACCTGAGATTACCAATATGGCCTCAAAAAGAATTGGGGAAAATCGTTTTCAATCTCAAAAAAGGTATCGAGATGCAGAGGACTGAAATAGAAAAAAGGCTTCATGATATGGGCTACACAATGGTATCGCTCGTTGTAGAAAAAGGAGAATACAGCAAGCGCGGATGGCTTTTTGACATCTTCCCTTCAACAGCAGAAACACCTATCAGGCTTGAATTCTTTGGTGATGTGATAGAAGACATAAAAACCTTTGACATTGAAACACAGAAATCCATAAAAGATATTGACCAGGTTTCGATACTCCCTGCAAAAGAATCTTCTTTCAGTCAGTCAATGCTTGAAACAATCACAGATAAAATGTTCTTCTGCTCAGATTCACTATATGAGAAAGATGAGATGCATGCAAACACAGTTCTTCTTTCAAGATATTCGATTGAAGGCCCGGGGCATGATGCTGGACTCCTTCCCATCAAAGGACTTGGCATTGTACCTGAAGAAAGGAAGGAGATAAAAGAACTCGCCGATAAGATCGAATACCTTCGTCTGAATAACAAGATAAGAATTATTTCCTCATCGAGAGGTCAGGCAGAAAGACTCAAAGATATATTGAGAGACGATGGTATTGTTACCCCCATAATAGATAAAGCTAACCTTTTAGAGTACAAAGGCAGTATTTCAATAACGATCGGGGACCTTTCATCAGGTCTCTTTTTACCAGGCATTTTAATTCTGACTGAGAAAGAGATATTCGGTGGGAGGCCAGGCTACAGGCCAATCAGAAAGTCAAAGGTATCAAAACTCCTTACATCCCTTGATGACCTGAGGCCAAGTGACTTTGTTGTTCATAGAGACCACGGCATCGGAAGATTTCTCGGACTTGTTCGACAGAGCATCGAAGGTATAAACGAAGACCTCTTATTGATTGAGTATGAAGGTTCAAAGCTCTATATACCTCTTCAAAATATAAACATTATCCATAAATATCATTCAGAAGAAGGGGTTGTTCCAAAGATTGACAGGCTTGGAGGGAAAACCTGGCAGAGAACAAAGGAGCGGATCAGGAAAAAGATACATGATATGGCAGAAAAACTCGTTGCCCTGTATGCAGAAAGAGAGATTTATAAGGGGTTCTCATTCAGCCCTGATACCGAACTACACAGGGAATTTGACAGCTTCTTCCCTTATGAAGAGACACCTGATCAGATCAAGGCAATTGAAGATATCAAAAGAGATATGGAATCAGAAAGACCAATGGACAGGCTCATCTGCGGCGATGTCGGATATGGAAAGACAGAGGTCGCAATGAGGGCAGCCTTCAAGGCAGTATACGATGGGATGCAGGTGGCTGTGCTTGTGCCTACCACGATACTCTGTGAACAACATCACAGAACCTTTAAGATGAGGTTTTCTGCATTTCCTGTTAAGATTGATTTTCTGAGCAGGTTCAAATCGGGCAAGGAGCAGAAAGAGACAATCAGGGCACTATCACATGGCGATATAGACATAATCATAGGGACGCACAGCATTCTCAGGAAAGACATATCTTTTTATAAACTCGGCCTTCTGGTCATTGATGAGGAACACCGTTTTGGAGTCGGACAAAAGGAAAGAATAAAGGAACTGAAACGGGGTATTGATATTCTCACACTCACTGCAACGCCTATACCGAGAACGCTTTATATGGCGCTCTCAGATATCAGAGAGATGAGCTTAATCGAAACACCCCCTGAGGAAAGGCTCGCTGTCAGAAGTATCGTCTCTGTATTTCATGAAGCATTGGTCACTGAATCTATACGAAGAGAGATTGAAAGGAAAGGTCAGATCTTCTTTGTTCACAACAGTATCAAAGATATCCATAAGATTGCTGACTATATATCGAGGCTTTTACCTTCAGTAAGGATAGCAGTTGCACATGGTCAGATGTCTGAAAGAGAACTCGAAAAGATCATGCTTGCATTTTATGATGGAAAGATAGATGTCCTTGTATCCACAGCTATCATTGGTTCAGGGCTTGATATACCGACAGCGAACACGATCATCATCAACAGGGCAGATAAGATGGGACTTGCTGACTTATATCAGCTCAGAGGACGGGTAGGAAGGAGCAATGTAAGGGCATATTCCTATTTTCTCATCCCTAATGAGGATATTATCACTGAAGAGGCAAGAAAGAGGCTCCAGGCAATACAGGAGATGGGTTATCTTGGAGCAGGTTTCAGGCTTGCCCTGAAAGATCTTGAGATCAGGGGTGCAGGAAACCTCCTTGGAGCAGAACAATCAGGGCATATCCATGCAATTGGTTTTGACATGTATGTAGAAATGTTAGAAAAGGCAGTCGCAGAATTAAAGGGACAGAAGATAGAAGAGGAGTTTGAACCCTCGATACATTTACGGGTAAATGCATTTATTCCAGAAGAATATATAGACGACATGACGCTCAGGCTGAGCCTCTACAGAAGGATTGCAGCATCGGGAACAGATGAGGGATTAGAGACACTTGAATCAGAGATTGAGGACAGATTCGGAAGGCTACCAGTTGAAGTGATAAACCTCGTGGATGTAATGAAACTGAAAATAATGGCAAGGGAGCTCCGCATTGCAAAGATAGAAGACATTCACGGGGCTGTTCGAATCATATTTTCTCCTGATACAAAGGTAGAACCCGGAGATATCTTTGAACTCCATAAAAAAAGAGGGGGGGAAATTAAATTCTTACCGGACGGCTTTGAGCTTGACTTCAGGGGGCTGACATGGAAAAATATATATGAAGAAATAGCTAATATAATGAGGTTACTGGGAGGTTTTAAATCTTGTTCACTTCTTAGTTAAAGATGGCTCACCTGTCCCCATTTTGATTTCTTTATAATATAGGTAATGTCAAAAGTT
>JAGUWT010000004.1 GCA_020062205.1 Thermodesulfovibrionales bacterium | reverse complement strand
TGCCAAGTCCCATTCTTGCCCTGTTGAACCAATGCCGGGAAATGGCGTTGAGCCGTGTTTAATCAAGGGGATAGGGGCTTAAGTTGGCGCGTATGTGGTCAGGGCTTTGCGTAAGGCTTGCAGGGTCATTTCCTCCAGAATCAGGGCATCAGCGCGGGCTGCAATGGCCTGTTGGCGATGTGCTGGCAATGTCTGTAACTTTTCTTCTAGGGTTTTCATGGTTTATTTGCGTCCTGTGTTTGCAGGCAATATGACTTTAATGGCATTTTTTTCAGGGTGCAAGATGATTTGCAAAAGCAGTACTAACAAAAAAGACAGCGGTTATAAACCAATCTGGAAGCCCTGAATAATTTCCTGTTGCCGTTCCGTATTGTTGATTACGATGAGTCCGCCTCCTTCCTGTATGGCGAACTGCGTGCTGATCTGGAAAAGCAGCGGAGCAGCACAGCCTGTTGGATCGCTGGATATGATGATTACCGCCCATGCAGTGAGTTTGGATGTGCCGCTGGTCACGAAGAATACCAAATAGTTTGCGCGGGGGCTGAAGCTGGGGAACTGTGCGCGTCAGGCAATATCTTGATAAGCAATCAGACACGAATACCTTAACCTATTGATTTATTTATACTAAATAACATAAAGATTTATCACCACTTACTTACTATTGAAAGACCAGCTTGTTAGCTGTTTTTTAATCACTTATACTTAAGTTATGATTTTTATTTATGATAACTGGTTTGACAAAGGTAAGAAAAATGTACCTCAAAAACATCTTTATTGAAAACATGGGTTCTATAAAAAAAATAAGCTTAGTAGAAAATCAATTAATTAAAAATGATCACACACCGAGAGTAATAGTACTAGTAGGGGAGAATGGCACAGGCAAAACCACTTTTTTATCAAGCATCGTAGATGCCTTTTACCAACTAGGCCAAGATTGTTTTGAAGATGTATTACCTAAAGATGGAGCAGGATATAAATACTTTAAAATATCTGGAGCCACAAACAAAAGACTTAATACTGAACATGGTTTTAGCTATATACAATTCTCAATTGCGCCCCATGGAAAAAAATATGAATATATTGATAAAAACGGACAATTAACCCTTCAAGAGTGCACAAATAAAACAAACGGCTTATTGACATTGAATCAAAATTGGCAAGACAACAACAACTTTAAACACAATACTAAAACAAAAAATGACAGCAACTTCATTCAAGACTTTGAGGCCAACAGTTATTGCTACTTTCCGTCCGACAGATTTGAGTATCCATACTGGATAAATAAAGAGACAGTTAAGACACAAGAGCAATTCACCGATTATACGAACTTCACCGGACAGCTCAATAAAAGCATTTTACTAAGAAATACATTAAGTGATCTAAAAAGCTGGATTTTAGATATTTTCTTAGATACATTATATATGCATGAAGTTAATATAGATAATGATCAAAAACAATCAATATCAATATTCCAGATAAGCTTGTTCAACATAGAAAATATTCTTTCCGAAGTATTAACCCGCAAAGTCAAATTAAAACTAAACTTAAGAAATCACCTCAATTCAAGGCTAAAAATTATTGATGCGGAAACCGGGGAGGATATACTACCAAGCTTAGATAGCTTATCTGCCGGACAAAGTTCACTACTATCAATATTTCTAAATATAACAAAAAACTCTGACAAACATGATTTAAATAAGAGTCTTTCACTAAATCTCATTGAAGGCGTTGTTATTATTGATGAAATCGACCTTCATCTACATATAGAGTTACAAAATAACATTCTCCCCAAACTAATCAAGCTATTTCCAAAAGTTCAATTTATATTAACTTCCCATTCTCCATTTTTCCTCAATGGCATGGCCAGAGAGTTTTCTGAAAATGATTATATAATATTAAATATGCCATCAGGAGAAATATTAGATTGCTTCGACAATTTTGAAGAGTTCAACAAAGCTTATGATGTTCTCTATAAAATAACAAGCAATTATAAACATGAGCGCGATTTAATTAAAGCGGAGCTGAATAAATCAAGAGAGCCTATAATTATAACAGAAGGTAAAACCGACAAAAAAATAATAGAAACCGCATGGAAGAAAATATACCAAGAAAATATTATTCCTTTTAGAATCATTCCATCTGGCTTAGAATCAGATGAGGATAAGAGAGAAGGAAGCGCTGACAATGCAAGAAGGACGACAGAATTAATTTCAAATATACTGGATAATGACAGGATATTAATAGTACTATTTGATAATGATAGAGAAGGAAACGAACAATTCAAAGGACTGAACAAAAAAATATTTGAACCTTATCGCATCAATAACATAAAAAGAAAACATTCAACAAAAAGAATTCACGGACTGCTGTTACCAGTACCACAACATAGAGAAGCATTTGTAACAAACAATGACATAACACAAAGATATTTCGTAATTGAGCATTACTTCTCAGATGAAATCCTTAACAACAACAACATGAAGGGTGATTATATATTGGGCAGCAAGGTTTTTAAGATCAATGGGGACAAAGATAAGTTTTCAGAAAATATTTCTACTCTAGAAGAAAACAACTTTGATGAATTCAAGATTCTTTTTGATGAAATCAAAACCATTATTAATGACTAATCTCATAAATTATATTGCCGAGTATTTAATAAAATCCATTAACAGAACTCCAAGTCAAATACCCAACAACGCGGCATCTGCGTATACCCAATCCGCCCGTAATACGCATTCGCCGCCGGAGCTGCAATCAGTATCAGCTTGCAATGCCTGCCCAATTGCTGCTGGGTGAGGATTTGCAGTTGCTTGCCGATGCCCTGCCGCTGGTAGTCTTGGTCAACTGCCAGATCAGACAGGTACATCAACCACGCTGGTGTTTCTCGCCAATCAGCTCAATCTGATAACCATCCGGGTCTTCGAGGAAGGCGATAATGGTCGTACCCACATTCATCGGCCCGGCTTCGCGGATGATCTTGCCGCCCGCTGCCCGCATTTTCTCGCAAGCGGCGTACACGTCCGGCACTTCCAGCGCGATATGCCCGAACGCCGTTCCCAGTTCGTACTTGTCCACGCCCCAGTTGTAGGTCAGTTCCAGCACGGTCTGGTCGGTTTCGTCGCCATAACCGATGAAGGCAAGGGTGAATTTGCCCGCCGGGTAGTCTTTGCGGCGCAGCAGTTGCATACCGAGGACGTTGGTGTAAAACGCAATCGAACGATCCAAATCGCCGACGCGCAACATGGTGTGAAGGATTCGCATGGTGAAACTCCTGAAAATACGATCCGCCCATTCTGCCCCGATCGAGTCGTGGCAGCAAATCTACACAAAACTTTACAT
>JAGUWT010000023.1 GCA_020062205.1 Thermodesulfovibrionales bacterium | reverse complement strand
TTTTTGATGGGAAAGAGTTCTCTATAAACATGCTTGTGAGCAGGCGAATTCATATAACAAATAAATCTCTGGATTCCCCGATCAAGTCGGGGAATGACAAAAAAAGTGGTTGTCGGGGAATGACATTGTTTGTTATCTGAATGACCCACTCAATTACGCGAAGACCCTCTTTTTTTATATGTCAATCTCCGTGCCTCTGTGTCTCTGTGGTTATTTAAATGCTTTCATTTTTTTTACAAATGAACCTAAATATTTAAGGTAAAAAATAAAGGATGAATATCAATAAGGCAATTCAATTAGCTTTTGAGCATCATCAACAGGGGAATTTAAAACAGGCTGAGGATCTTTATAAAAGGATATTAAAAAAACAACCTGTAAACGTTGATGTCCTTCACATGCTCGGAGTCGTTTATTCCCAGAATGGAAGTTATGAACTTGCGGTTGAATATATCAGGAAATCCCTAACATTCAATCCATCAAACTATCATGCATATTACAATCTGGGCAATGCCTATCGGGAGAGCGGGGAAAATGATGAAGCCATAAACAGCTATGAGAAGGCACTTCATCTGAATCCATACTTTACTGATGCACACTATAATCTTGGTATCCTGTTTCAGAATAAAGGACAACTTGATGAGGCCATAACGTGTTACCAGAAAGTCATAAAGCTTGAACCAACCTCTTTTCAGGCATATTTCAACCTTGGGAATGCCTTTCGGGATAAAAAACAAATAGATGAAGCTATAACCTGTTACCGGGAAACGCTCAAACTGAATCCAGTATTTGTTGGCGCATATTGTAATCTCGGTAATATCATCCGAGACAAAGGCGACCTTGAGGAAGCGGAACTCCTTTATCGAAAGGCTATTCATCTTGATCCAGATTTTGCTGAAGCATATAATAATCTGGGTGATGTCCTTCAGGATAAAGGACAATATGATGAAGCTATTACTAACTATTCAAAAGCCTTGCAACGCAATCCGAATCTCATCGAATCTAAATGGAATATATCATTAATAGATTTATTATTCGGGAAATTTGAGGAGGGATGGAAAGGTCTTGAATTAAGCTGGCAATTAAAAGACAACTTGATTCGTCATTGCTCTCGACCATTATGGGATGGGGCTGACATTGCAGGCCGTACTATTTTACTTCACGAAGAACAGGGCTTTGGAGATATCATTCAATTTGTTCGTTATGCACCGTTGGTTGCTCAGAGAGGTGCAAAAGTTATTGTTGAGTGTCAAAAGGAATTAACATCCTTAATGAAAACCATTGAAGGAGTCCATTGGGTTGTAGCATACGATGAACAACTACCTGAGTTTGATGTACATTGTCCTCTTTTAAGGCTGCCTTTTATTTTTAATACGAACCTTGAAACGATACCGGCGAACGTACCTTATATAATGGCAGACTCTCTGGTAGTTGAGCACTGGAAGGATAAACTGAAGAGTGATAATGCTCAACTGAAAATTGGACTGGTATGGGCAGGAAACCCAACCCTGAAAGGAGACCTTTTCCGTTCCTGTTCACTTGAAACATTTTCACCATTCGCTCACTTTAAGGATATAACCTTTTACAGTTTACAGAAGTGGAAGTCTGCGGAACAGGCGAAGAATCCCCCGGTTGGCATGAGACTTATTGATTATACGGATGAGATTAGAGACTTTTCAGACACTGCTGCGTTTATAGAGAATCTTGATCTTATTATTTCTGTAGACACGGCAGTAGCCCATCTTGCGGGGGCAATGGGCAGGCCTGTGTGGACATTATTACCATTTGCACCAGACTGGCGATGGATGTTAAACCGTGAAGACAGTCCATGGTATCCAACGATGAGGCTGTTCAGACAGTCATCATGGGGAGACTGGAAATCAGTAATAAATCGAATGAAAGAAGAGCTTCGAGAAAGCTCTGGAGTTTAATCCATTGTCAGATGCATATGCATATTTTTATTTAGGGAATGCGCTAAAGAATAAAAAGCAGTTTGATGAGGCCATAACCTGTTATCAGAGAGCGCTCGAGATGAATCCTGAATTGGTTGAAGCATATCATAATCTTGCATGGGTCTTCCAGGAGAAGAACCAACTCGATGAAGCCATAACCTATTATCAAAAAGCATTAAACCTTAACCCGACCCTCGCAGATGCCTACTATAACCTCGGGACTATCTTTCAGGACAGGAAGCAGTTCGACGAAGCTATTAACTTGTATCAAAAGGCCTTACAATGTAATCCGGCCCTCGCAGATGCCTACTATAATCTCGGGACTATCTTTCAGGACAGGAAGCAGTTCGACGAAGCTATTGGCTTGTATCAAAAGGCCGTGCAACTAAACCCGCGCCTCGAGAGTGCATATTTTAACCTGGGAACTTTATATGAAGACAAGAAGCAATACGATGAAGCAATTGCCTTTTATCAGAAGGCTTTACAACTGAACCCCGCTCTTTTTTATGCATACAATAACCTGGGTAACATTTACAAAGACACGGGCAGGTTTGATGAGGCTATCGAATCCTATCATTCAGCAATCAATCGTAAACCTGAATTTGTCATGGCGCATCTGAATCTCGGTGGCGTATTGAAGGAACTGGGAGAGCTAAATGAAGCAGAAATATGTTACAGGCAGGCCCTGCACATACAGCCTGACTGTTCCAATTGTTACACAGGGCTCCTCTTTTTAATGAACCTTCAAACAAACTATGATTCTCAGACTGTTTTTTCTGAACATCTAAATTTTGCAAAACATTGTGCAGAACCTCTTTCTTCAAAAATTTTACCACATACCAATAATCGTTCAACATCACGGCCATTGAGAATAGGGTATGTTTCTCCTGATTTCAGACTCCATTCGGTTGGTTATTTTATTGAACCGGTCATATCTGCTCATAACCGTGAAGATTTTGAAGTATTCTGCTATTCAAGTGTGCCTGCTGAAGGTGTGGATGAAGTAACAGAACGGATCAGGTCCTGTTCCAGTCAATGGAGAGATATTGCAGACATGTCTGATGATGCGGTTGCTGAGTTAATTCGCAAAGACAGAATTGACATTCTCATAGATTTATCAGGACATACAGCGTATAACCGACTGCTCTTATTCGCCAGGAAGCCAGCGCCAGTGCAGGTGAGCTGGATAGGGTATCCGAATACGACAGGGCTTGCAACCATAGAATATAAAATTGTTGATTATTATACCGATCTCCCTGGGATGACCGAGCAATTCTATACTGAAAAACTTATCCGCTTACCCGAGTGTTTTCTGTGTTATTTACCACATCGTGATAGTCCAGATGTTAACGAACTTCCCATACTGACAAAAAAGTATATAACGTTTGGTTCCTTTAATAGTTTTTCCAAAGTGTCAAAAGAGGTTTTTTCTTTGTGGACTAATATTTTGAAATCAGTGCCGGGTTCACATTTAATGCTGAAATCAAAGATTTTTACAAACATTAAGGTTCGTAATGATGTAAAAAATATGTTTTTATGTGAGGGAATTTCCCCGGAGCGTATTGAATTATTCCACTGGGAACCATCACAAAGTGGGCATTTAAGGCACTATAACAGTGTTGATATCGGCCTCGACACATTTCCCTATAACGGGACAACTACGACATGCGAGGCAATGTGGATGGGGGTGCCTGTCATTACCCTTGCAGGGGAAAATCATGCCTCTCGCGTAGGAGCAAGTCTTTTATCAAACACAGGACTGACTGATCTTGTTGCCACAACAAAAGAGGAATATGTAAACATCGCTATTCATCTGGCAAGTGATATCAATAGATTACAATCATTGCGAGAACGATTGCGAAGCATGATGGCACAGTCTCCCCTGTGTGATGCAAAGCGATTTACAGTTCATCTGGAGAATGTGTATCGCCAGATGTGGATTCAATGGTGCGAATCAGCGTAAATGGGTTGTGAATCCCTGCGGGTATGTTAATATATTAACCTGAATTACATAAGGTTCATTTATAACCATTGTAGCCGCAGGCTTTAGCCTGCGTTTAAATGCATTTAAAAAGTGAATTTAAAACCTTTTGAAAACACGCAACCTAAAGGTTGCGGCTACACACTTGTGTAATTCAGGATCAATTAATTTTTTGAATTAATCTATAGAAGAAAGGAGACCCTCGATGCTTGCTGTATCGGTAGCTGTTTTAAATCCGGACATGCTTATCTTTAAGAACTTCGTACAATCTCTTAAAAAATTTACCCCTGAAATGAGCCAGTTCCTTATCTATGATAATGGCTCTGAATCAAAAGAATTTGTCAATATTGTCAATCAATATTTTGGACCTGAATTAACAGACCATAAGGTGAAGGTAAAAATAACCCATTCCAACAGCAATATCGGCTTCGGCTCAGCACATAACCGTAACCTTTCATATGCTACTTCAAAATATTTTGCTGTATTGAATGATGATATCGAGTTCTTCGAAAACTGGGCAACTCCAATGATACAGATTCTCGAAGAAAATCCAAAGGTGGCACAGGTTGGCCCGAAAACCAAAGTATTCAATACGCTCGGGGTGAATACAATAGGGAGTTGGGAAGACACGGACATGCCTGAATATTGTGAAGGTACCTGTTTTATCATGCCAGCATCACTGGCAAAGAAATACAGGCTTTTTAACGAAGAATACAGGTATGGTTATTTTGAGGACATGGATTTATCATTACGCCTGAGAAGTGATGGGTATATCTTAAGGAATGTCCCTGTTCGTTGGGAGCATTACCGGGGAACAACAACGGTAAAAATGATACAGAATAACATTGACCTGCCGGGTTATTACATCGTCAATGAATACCTATTCAAAAAGAAATGGCATGCCTATTTGATGAAAAAGAGATTCGGTAAAACCATAGTCATAAAACGGGAGACCGACATCGAAGATGTCTTTCTTACACTTCCTGTTATTGAAGCCTTGAAAGAAAAATACCCTGACAGTGTTATTATCCTCATGACCCATCTGCCAGATGCGGTTGAGGGCTGCTATGATATTGATGGACATGTCCGTTACGGTACCCCTGTCCCATGCGATATTTTTATTGATCTTGATTTTGCCTATGAAAAAGACTTTCGCAGGCACATCGTTGACTGTTATGCAGATGTCGCAGGAATAAGACCAAAGACGAGAACCGCAACCCTCTATACAGAAAAAAAGGACATCGAATATGTTGCCAATCTTCTGAATGAATATCCTTTGTCAGTAACCCTGGATTTCAGTGATTCTATTCCCGGAAAACAATGGAAAAGGGAAAAATATGTTGAGCTTGGAAAGCTTATGAAACAGGATGGATTCAGCATTGTTACCGTCGGTAAAACTGCACAACAGTATGCGAGTTATTTAGATACAGATCTTAATCTTGTTAATGTCCTGACACTCCAGCAGACTGCTCTGGTCATTTCGAAGAGTAAGGTATTTATCGGCAATGAGGGATTACTTGCACATTTTGCACAGTCAACACGTACTCCAGGTATTATTTTATATGGCTGCACACTTCCTGAATATGTCTCGGATATGTCATTACCGATGCTTTATCCTGTTGTCACGCCTGTTGCATGCAGAGGATGCAGACACCGTCATGCTGCTGGCACTGTTGTTGACTGCCCGAGAAATTATGCGTGTATGGAGGCAATAAGGGTTGAAGATGTATACAGGATGTTTAAGGAGGTTGTAGGGAATTTAAAAAAGACTTCTTAAAATGAATCAAAAAACAATTTCAATAGTGTTTTCGACCAGAAAAGACAATCCTTTCTTCATAGGCCATTTGAAACAAACCTGCGGGATTGAAGATGTCGAGATATTGCAGTATAGCAATGACGGCAAATATTCATTGACCGAAATCTATAATAAAGCCTTACGGGAAGCTCAAAACGATATCATTGTTTTTTCTCATGATGATGTTTTTTTTGAACATTCCAGTAATTGGGGCAAGAGCATTATAGATCATTTCAAACATAGTGAATTCGGCATCCTCGGGAAGGCAGGCACAACCAGCATTACGGAGTCAGGAAGGTGGTGGGACGAGCCTCTCTTCATGGTCGGGCAGGTATGGCACCAGCAGAAAGATCCGGTAACCTATCAGGATGTCAAGTGGGAATGCAGATACAGTGGCAACTTTGGAGGGAACATCATCCAGACTATCCTTGTTGATGGGCTGTTTTTTGCAATACACAGGGAAAGAATCAAAAAGGAATTTGACGAAAGCATCAAAGGTTTCCATTTTTATGACATAGACTTCAGTCTTGCCAATCATTTTGAAGGGGTAAAAGTAGGCGTTATGTTCGATATCATGATAACCCACAAATCAATTGGATTAACAGATAGAGAGTGGGAAGACAATAGGATTCGATTTGTCAGTAAATGGAAGAAATATCTACCCTACAGTATGAAACCACAGATAATGTACGAAGAGATGGATCTTGCGATTGCAAATCAGCCCAAGCTTGCCATAATTATTCATGGAAAAGACAGTGAGGATTCCCTTCCCAATTGTATCGAGAGCATCATCGGAAAAACAAGGTATCAGAACTATAGAATGTATGTTGTATACCACGGCGTTCGGGAAAACCATAAAATGAAAATTCAGGAATACAGCAAACAGAGAAAGAACATTGCATTCATTGAATATCAAAATACCAATCCAGCCAGCATAAGGAATAACGTTGTAAAAAATCACGTTGATGTTGACACGAACGTGCTCCTGTTCTGTCATCCTGATATAAGGCTTTTAAACGATGCGATATCGAGATGTATTCAAATATACCTCGATAATAAAAACGAAATAGGAACTATTGGTATCAGGCTTCATGCAAACGACAATACTATTAGTCATGCTGGATTTATCATTTTTGTAGATAAGAATAATCAAATCGGGATAACACACAAGGGGTTGAAAAGCTATTATGCATATAATCCAGGTGTGGAGCGCGATATTCTTGGATGTAGCGGTGCTTTCTTGATGGTTCACAAAAACCTATTCCTATCAGTTGGTGGATTTTCTGAGCATTATAAAGCATTCTATGAAGATATTGAATTCAATCTCAAATCTATCATTGCTGGCAAGATAAATTATTTTATCGGTGATGCCGTTGCCTATCTTTCCGAAGCCCTGCAAGGAACACCTCATGATACCGAAAGGGTATCCATACAATATGAAGATTTTCAGAGAATAATTT
>JAGUWT010000252.1 GCA_020062205.1 Thermodesulfovibrionales bacterium | reverse complement strand
CATCGATGAGAATAACTTTTATATTCTGTGGTGGTTCCTTATGAGCACGTATTAACTTTGTCTCTGCGTCATAGAAAACAAACTCCATTCTTTCAAGGATACCAGGATAATAGAGGGTCATGGTAATGATAAAAATTCCTGCAGCGATACAGAAGGAAATGATAGACTTTTTATGCATGGTGTATTATAAAATATTTGTGATTATAGATTTTGATAAAGACAGTTAAATAACCTCTGCAGTCTTTAGGTCATTGACCCGAAAATACCCCTCTTTGGAAAAGAGGGGATGGTGGAGATTTTGAGGAACATCATGCGTAAAAATATTTTATTAGCAGCAATCTTACTGGTTCTCATACCAGTTAATGTCTTTCCGCAGGTAATGTATGATTCAAGCAAGAACCTCCTCTCTGTTAAATCTGAAGGCAAGCTCCTGAGTGAACTCTTTTCTGAGATATGCGCGAAGGCAAAGATGAATGTTTACATAAATCCTTCCCTTGATAGAAAAGTCTTTATTAACATTAAGGACCAGCCAGTAGAGAATGCCATCAAGCAGATGATTAGACCTCTGAATAGCGCCTTCGTCTATCAGGGCAAATCTGTTAAATCTGTATGGATATTTGAGCAATCAAAGGCAGAGGCAACTTTTCGGATACCACCAGCTCCAACGAGCACAGCATCAACCTTATCTTCGGTTAAACAGGATCACGTCAAAAAGAGACTTTTACGGAAACAGGAACTCGAGGCTAAGGCACGTGAGAGGAGAAGACAGATTGCTGCATCGCAGGGCAAGCTGAAAGAATTTGAGGCAAAGGAAGCTGAAAGGGAGAAGAGGAAGAAGGAGCGGGAGATGAGGAGGGAGAAAAGGAGAAAGGAGATAGAGAGAATGCGTGCAGAAAGACAAGAGAGGCTCAAAAGGAATCAGTCAGGTGAGAGCCCTTCTCAATAAATGTGATTCCGACAGAAGGAGATGACCCTGCTGCTAAAACCCCATATATGGTTTCAGGCGACAAAAACCTCTATATTTCAGATGACGATGGCATGATTGCTGATGAGCCTCCTGTTACCGGGATTCAGGTAAATGCAGGGGTGATACTTATCCCCGGCCTGAATATGAATACAGGACAGGATATGGCACAAATCAATTTAGCCAATGATTCCCATATGCTCGGCACAATAAAAACCAAGGACCTTACTACAGGAACGGTTGGAGGTGGTGTTGTTGATACAATGTGTCTGGTGGCAACGGAGTTGACAATGGTGGTGGAAGCGGTATTGGTCCCCCAGCTCCAACGAATGGACATATCTACATTGTTGATTGGGTAGATGTAACGCCCATAGACGGGACATTGCCTTAAAGCATTTCAGTTTATGGGCAGGGAATAGTATTTTCGCTCATTCTCGGTCGTAACGACCTCCGAGGGCTTTTGCCTCTTGATTTTTGTGAATAAATTATCTGACTATCGGCAAAAGAATCCTCGAAAATACTATTCCCTGCCCTATCATATTTTGACATACCTCAACTTCTTCTGTTATGCTTTTTAAGGCAATTATGAAGGATGAAATATAAATAAAATCGGGAATAGAGTAAGATGATAAATAAAAAATTTTCATCCTTCATCCCTCATCCTTCATCCTTTCTTTCATCTCCCATCCTTCCTTTTATCGTGGGCTTCCTGCTCATCATAACAATCCTCTTTTTTATAAGGGATATTGTATCCATCTCATTGAGCCCCGGGGAAAAAGTTATTAAATCTGGGGGAAAGACCCATGATATGACGAAACATAATCTCCAGGATTATGCCGGAATACTCAAGAACAATCCATTTGGATTCCCCGCAGGTGAGTTAAGACCGATAACCAGTACATCTACAGAGACACCTCGAGTTGTAGATGTAACCTTAATAGGGACGGTTGCGGGTCCAAGAAGCCTCAGCTATGCAATCTTTGCGGACAAGACAGGCAAACAGGAGGTCTTCCGGATAGGAGATTCCATCTTTAGCCTCGGGACCCTTAAAAAAATAGAAAATGAAAAGGTAGTTGTAAATGTCAGTGGGAAGAGCACGGAGATTCCGTTAGCGGAAATAGCCACAATAAAGGAGGTTAAAGGCGGGGAAACAACATCTCAAGCATTTGCAAGAAAAACTGGCGAAGCAACATATGCTATTGACCAGAAGAGAGTTCAACAGGCAATAGAAAATCCAAATCAGATCATGACTGATGCCCGCTTTTTACCAAATGTTGTTGAAGGAAGACAGGAGGGATTTATACTCCGAGAGGTGAAACCTCAGGGAATATATCAAAGCCTTGGACTTCAGAATGGGGATGTCCTTTTAAGGATAAACGAGTATAATATTTCTAATCCTGAGGCTGCTCTTCAGGCACTTACAGCCCTGAAGGGAATGGACAGGGTTCAACTGGACATTATACGGTCAGGTGCAAAGATGACAATGACATATCAGATCAGGTAAAGCAAAGAAGGAGTAAATAACAATATGTATAAAAAATTATCATCCTTTATCCTTTCTCTATTATTGCTTTCATCCTTCATCCTTCATCCTTCATCCTTTTTAGTTGTTCCTTCCTTTGCTGAAACAAAAAAGGTTGAAAAGGTTACATTCAATTTCGTTGATGTTGACCTGCCAACCGTAACAAAATTCATAAGTGAAATTACAAAGAAAAATTTTATCTTTGATGAAAGGGTAAAAGGCAAAATAACCATCATAGCCCCTTCTAAATTATCTGTTGAGGATGCATACAGTCTTTTCACATCTGTGCTTGAGCTGAAAGGCTTTACCGTTGTCCCATCCGGCATAGACGCATATAAGATTATCCCTGCCATAGAAGCAAAACAGAGTGGAATTCAGATTACGACAGAAAGACTACCGGTTAATGAGAGCTATATAGCACGGTTGGTTTCTTTGGATAGTATATCTTCAGACGATGCCCTCAAGTTTTTACAGCCTGTTGTCTCAAAAGATGGCCATATATCCACATTTGGCCCCGGTAACCTGCTTTTAGTAATCGACTCAGGACTGAATATCGAGAAAATCCTCTATATCATCGAGATCATAGACCAACCATCCGTGAGAGAGGAACCCGAAATTGTTCTTCTCAAATATTCAAGTGCTGATGTCATTGCCAAGATACTGAATGAAGGTTTTGGCCGTGGGAAAATCAGAGCTGTTCCCGGACAGCAAATGCAGGCAGAGGAAGCAAGGGCTGTAGCTGACCAGAGGTTGAATGCTGTCGTCCTCTTTGGGGACAAAGGGATCAGGGAATCCATGAAGGGACTTATTGCTCTTCTTGATATACCCTCACCTGAGGCACAGGGGAGAATAAATGTCTACTTCCTTGAGAATGCCGATGCAACAGAGTTATCCAAGGTATTAGAAGGAATATTAAAAAGCACCCAGGCAACAAGGCAACCTACAACAGGTGTTCCGGGTGCTCCAATTGTCACTCCATTCGAGGCAGCCGGTGTCATAACTGTCACCCCTGATAAAGCGACGAATGCACTTGTGATTGTTGCATCACCTGCTGATTATCAAAATCTCATTCAGGTTATCAAACAACTCGATAAGAGGAGAAAACAGGTATTTGTAGAGGCAATGATCGTTGAGGCATCTATGGATAAATTGAGGGCGCTTGGAACAAACTGGAGGGCTATAGGAACGCATAATGGTGAGCCTGTAATAGTAGGTGGGGTCGGGACTATTGATTCGACTGCTATTTCATCTATCATCAGTGGACTTTCAGGTCTTACAATTGGTGGGATGGGAAATTATCTGTCAATACCTGTAACAGCCCCTGACGGGACATCTACGAATATCACAGTTCCAGGTTTTGCTGCGCTCTTCAGCATTAGTGAGTTTCAGGGGGCAGTGAATGTCCTCTCAACTCCCCAGATACTTACCTCTGATAATAAAGAAGCTGAGATAGTTGTGGGTGAGAATGTACCTATGGTGAGCAAAAGAGAATCTGATCCAACGAGAACTCTATCTCTTTTTACCACCATAGAAAGAAAAGATGTCGGAATTACACTCAGGATAACTCCACAGATAACAGAAGGAGATTATGTAAAGCTTGATATATACCAGGAAATATCATCAGTAAAGCAGGAGTCAGAGAATATCCTTATCAGCGTTGGACCGACGACGACAAAACGATCAACAAAGACCTCTGTTGTTGTAAAGGATACTCAGACTGTAGTCATAGGTGGTCTCATGCAGGAAAAGAATGAGGAAACCATAGCAAAGGTTCCCATTCTTGGTGATATACCCCTCTTGGGATGGCTCTTCAAATATAAAAGTGCAAGAAAGGAAAAGACGAATCTCCTCGTCTTTCTCACTCCCCACATTGTTAAGGAAGCAGAGGATCTCGTCTCTATTACAAAGGATAAAAAGATGGAATTTGCAAAGTCTGAGAGGCAATATGTTGAAGGCGAGCTGCTTATTAAATTCAAGGAAGGGGTTACTGGTGAGAAAGCGTTAGTAATAATTTCCGGGAAGGATGCATCGGTTATAAAATTTATTGAGAACATAGGGGTTTATCACATAAAGCTCAAAAAGGGGCAGGATGTTGATGCCGCATTAGAAGAATTCTCTAAGATATCAGACGTAGAATATGCAGAGCCGAATTACAAAATAAGGATAAAGTAAGATGGATGAGGGATAAAAAAATCAGATGGAAACCATTGAAACCATCACCGAAGAAGATGTAGAGCTTTCTTTCATTAAAGATATTCCCGTCTCCTTTGCAAAGGGGAATATGATTATGCCTTTGAGAAGGAGAGATGGATACCTTTCGGCTGCGGTTGCAGATGAGAGAGGAATTTTTGCTTTACGGGAACTATCAAAACATTTTGGATTACAACCCATGCCTTTGAATGTACCTTCAGGTATTATTCTTGATGCGATCAACAGGTTCTATGGCCGTTTAGGATCTGCCGAAGAGGTTATGGACAATATCACAGGTGAAGACCTTTCAGCAGTTGCAACAGCATTTGAAAAACCGCAAGACATCCTTGAACTTACAGAAGAGGCACCGATCATAAGACTTCTCAATGCCCTTTTACAGCAGGCAGTAAAAGAAAGGGCAAGTGACATACATATCGAACCCTATGAAAAGGAACTCGATGTCAGGATGAGGGTCGATGGAATTATGCACAGAGTGTTAAGCCCACCGAAGATTATTCAAGACGCATTGGTAAGCAGGGTAAAAATAATGGCAAATTTGGATATTGCTGAGAAAAGGCTACCTCAGGATGGCAGGATAAGGCTTCTTATCGGGGGGAGAGACATTGATATCAGGGTTTCTGTTATCCCCACATCATTCGGAGAGAGGGCTGTCTTAAGGTTACTTGACAGAAAACAAGGTCTCATAGGGCTGTGGGAGGTAGGTCTCGACAAGGAGGATGCGAAGCGACTCGAAGAACTTCTGCAGAGGACAACAGGCATCCTGCTTGTTACAGGTCCAACTGGAAGTGGAAAGACAACCACGCTCTATGCTGCACTGAACAGGATTCATACAGTAGAAAAAAATATCATAACTGTTGAAGACCCTGTCGAATATCAGCTAAAAGGCATTGGACAGATTCATGTGAATCCAAAAATAGGCCTCACCTTTGCATCAGGTCTCAGATCAATTTTGAGACAAGACCCGGATGTTATCATGGTGGGCGAGATAAGAGACTTCGAGACAGCAGAGATTGCAATCCAGGCATCTCTCACAGGCCATCTTGTGTTAAGCACACTCCATACAAATGATGCACCATCCGCAATCACACGGCTTCTGGATATGGGGGTTGAACCCTTTCTGGTAGCATCTTCATTAACTGGTGTACTTGCACAGAGGCTCGTGAGGATTATATGCCCTGACTGCAAAGAATCATATAAGCCGACTGAAGAGGAAGCCAGATATTTTTCATCCTTCATCAATCGTCCATCTCCCATCGTTTTTTACAGAGGCAAGGGTTGTGACAAATGTATTGGTAAAGGCTACCTCGGAAGGACAGGGATTTTCGAGTTCCTTGCCATAGACGAAGGAATAAGGCATCTGATTACAGAACGATCAGACTCACAGAGCATAAAAAATCTTGCAATCTCAAAGGGGATGAGAACTTTACGAAATGACGGTTTCGAAAAGGCCATGAAGGGCATAACAACAATTGAAGAGGTTCTGAGGGTAACGCAGAAAGATTATGTTGAAGGATAAAAATCATGCCAATCTTCGAGTATAAAGGCTACAAGACAGATGGTACCGAGACTGCTGGCACAATTGAGGCTGATGGTCAGAAGGATGCCCTCTCGAAAGTTAAAGAATTAGGATTTTTCCCAAAAGAAGTAAGGGAATTTATCTACAGTGGAAAGGGGCTCTTTACCCGCAAGGCTGAAACCGCCCTCCTTCCTTCAATAACACGACAATTGTCGTTGTTACTTTCATCAGGAGTCCCCATGATGGAAGCGCTCAGAACCCTCTCTGAAGAAAACAGGGGTCCATGGAAGAAGATTCTTGTCAGTATACGGGAACGTGTTGCAGGGGGTATAAGTCTGTCTCGAGCACTTGGAGATTATCAAAACATTTTTCCAGAATCCTACAGGAATATGGTATCAGCAGGTGAGTCGAGCGGCACATTAGATAAGGTTCTGGAAAAGCTTGCGGATTTCCTTGAGAATCAGGCTGCAACCAGGGCAAAAGTAATGATGGCTATGATATACCCTGCGTTTATCATCTGTGTTGGGTTTGTTGTGTTGTCATTCCTTTTCATCTTTGTAATACCCAAAATAGTGAAGATATTTGAGGATACCAAAAGTGCCCTCCCCCTTATAACAATCGTTCTCATAAAAATCAGTAACGTATTCCGTTCTTACTGGTGGATTATTCTCATGACAGGTGCTTTAGGAGCATACGCAACGACAAAACTCATGAAGGAACATCGGCTATTCGTTGATAAAGTAATACTGAAATTTCCCGGGAATATTATCCAGACATTATATTTTGCCCGATTTTCACGAACATTGGGTTTTTTACTCGAAGGTGGATTACCCATCCTCAGGGCACTTGAATTTGCGGCAAAATCTATTGGCAACCTATCACTTGAAAACAGAATCATAGATGCAGCGAAAAAGGTTGCAGAAGGGGCAAGGCTTTCTGCCTCCCTTTCAGGATTTCCACCAGTCCTTTTACAGTTAATATCTACCGGAGAGAAAGGCGGAAGGCTGGTGGAAGTTCTGAAAAAGGCGGCAGATTCTTATGAAGAAGAGTTTAGCAGGAGGGTTCAAAAGGCGCTCTCCTTGCTTGAACCTTTAATGATCTTATTGATGGCTTTTGCGGTAGGGTTTATTGTCCTTGCAGT
>JAGUWT010000127.1 GCA_020062205.1 Thermodesulfovibrionales bacterium | reverse complement strand
GCCTTGACTCTTTCACAAAGCTGAGGATCTCATTCAGGATTTTTTCGAGCCCTTTAACCTCATGAGAAATGATTACTGCATACTCTTTCAGATTGCCGTCTAATCTCTTTTCGAGTCTTCTTGCAAATCCACCAACAGAGACAAGCGGGTTTCTGATTTCATGGGCTACCTTTGCTGCAACCTCTCCAAGAGCTGCCATCCTTTCTGACTTCACAAGCTTCTCACGAAGGTTTCTCAGTTCTGTTATATCTCTGACCACATTCACAGTGCCTATTGCTACGCCTGTCATATCAAATATTGGCGAACTCGAAATAATGAATGTGCCACCAAGATGATCGTTTTCGACTTCTTTCACAAATGCACGTTTTGTCTCGACTGTTTTGTGGTGTGGGCATTCTGACCATGGTTGGTTCATACCATGGAATACCTCATAACACTTTTTCCCGATAATCTCATGGGGTGTCTTCTTTAATTTTTTACAGACAGCCGTATTGATATTCTTAACCACGTAATCCTCAGTAACAAAATAGACCATGTCAGATATTGACTCAAAGATATTCTCAAGCTCTTGCTCTGCGAGGGTAACCTGTTCGAAGAGGTGTGCACTCTCTATAGCGGTTGCGACATGGTTTGAAAAAGAAATCAGGAATACCAAATCCTCTTCAATGATTGGTTTTCTGTTGAAGTGGTTATCAACCCAGAGAACGCCAATCACCTTGTCTTTCGATATCAATGGTACAACAGCATAGGCATTTGTCCCTAACTGCTGTGTAAGAACAAAATCGGAAAGTGGTTGCTCATTGACACGCTGAATGTTAAAAGGCCTCTTTTCTTTTACGGTCTTTGTGAGTATGGTTTCTTCTGATAGAGATATTTCGATGCCAAGGCTGAGCCTGTCGAGAAAGGAGTCCTTGCTTAAGGGACCTGTCTCAATATCCCGGATTATGTCAGGTAATGTCTTTTTATCTGATGAGAGCCTATGCCATATCTGTCCTGCCTCCTCGTGGCTTGCAGGTCCTACTCCCATAGCTCCTTTCAATACACCTTTCTTTTCATCAATAAGAAATAGAATAGCACGGTTAAATCCGAGGCCTTCACCCATTGTAACTGATGTTAAAATCATTCTCAAGAGCCTGTCGAGTTCAAGGGTTCCCCTCATTGTTGAACTAATAAAGGAAAGCCTTGAGAGTTCGTCGTTCCTCTTGCGTAACTCCTTTTCAATATGTTTGCGTTCTGATATATCCCTTGCTATACCACTTATGCCGATGACATTTCCATGGGTATCTTTTATCGGAGACAAGGTAAGGCTTACCTCAAAGAGCGTGCCGTCTTTTCTTTTCCTTATGATTTCTATACGCTTGATGGTTTCTCCTTTTTTGATCATTTCGATATGCTCTTTTTCCTTATCCAGAATAAAATGAGGGATAAAGGGAAGGAATGAGCCGATGGCCTCTTGTTCAGTAAATCCGTAGATTTTTTCTGCCCCTCTGTTCCAGGAAGTAATGATACCGTTAAGGTCAGAAGTAACAATGGCATCTGCAGAGTCATCAATGAGGCTCTCAAGATATTCTTTGGTTTCTGATACATCTTTGTACAGATGGAGTATCTCTTCATGATTACGCACCCTGTCAGTAATATCTCTGATAATCACCACAGATTCCACGACAGCACCGCTGTCATCTTTGATCGGATACGAGGTCAGTTCGATATAATTTGTGCCTTTCACTTGTGCAATTGAATTCATCTCACCGGTTTGGAAGGTAACCTTTGCAACGCAATGAGGGCATATTCCACCATCTTCGTGAAAGATTTCAATACAGTTTTTCCCTATGATATCCTCAGCCTTTTTCCCAGACCATTGCTCTATGAGTCTGTTTGCTGAGAGAATCTTATAGTTTTGGTCAAATGTCACGATTCCACTCTGCACACTTTCAAATAAAGTCTCCAATCTATGTTTCGCATCAAAGACATCTTTTTCTCGCAAAAGTCCCTTTTCGTGTATCCATGCCTTGTCTATGACAAGTGCTGATATGGAAGCAAAATCCTCAACAGTATTGAGGTCATCTGTTGTAAAAGGTATTACTGTGCCATCAGATTGTTCTTTATCATAAAGTCCGAGTGTCCCAATGATACTGTCTCCAACCTTTAAGGGAACACAGATGACTGATCGAACATCCATCTCAGGGACCTTCAGGTCCTCGGGCATCCTTGAGACATCTTCAACCAACAAAGGCTTCCCATTTTGAGCAACCCATCCAGCTATCCCATATCCCAAGTCCACTTCTATACTTCCCTCTCTGCCAACAGGCAGCCCATATGATGATTTGAGGCGAAGTATTCCATCTTCTAAAAGTCTTAATATACATACCTTTGCATTCAAAAGCCTTGATACCCCTTCGGTGATTTTGTTCAGAAGCTCATCCAGTTCAAAAGCAGAGGTAATGGTCTTGCAAAAGCTGACCAAGGAATGAAAAGTTCTGAAATCCATATTTTGCATAGTATTTCTTCTCTATTGAAATTGTTTTTCCGAAATCCCTCAGGGGTTTCTTTTTCTTATCCCTCTTTCATAAAGCTCAATGTATTTCTTTGCTGATTTCGCCCATGAAAAGTCTTGCTTCATGGCAGTTATGATCAGTTTTTCCATTTTGCCTTTCTCAGAATAGACACAGAGTGCCCGTTTGATAGCATCCTGCATTGCAGAAGGAGTGTAGTCAGAAAAAAGGAATCCTGTTCCTTCTGAGGTTAGATGGTTGTAATCATAAATTGTATCAGTAAGTCCACCTGTCTTTCTTGCTATGGGAATGGTGCCATAGCGGAGTGCAATAAGCTGTCCCAACCCACATGGTTCATATTGTGAAGGCATCAGAAAAAAGTCTGAACCTGCATAAATCTTATGGGCAAGTGCCTCTTCAAATCCTATCGTCACAGAAAATCTCTCTTGATTTTTTTTTGCTGCATCTGCAAAACCGATATGGAATGTCTCATCACCTTTGCCAAGGATTACAATATTTATCCCTAATGAAAGGAGTTCATCAACCGATTTGAGGACGAGGTCTAATCCCTTCTGTTCGCATAATCTGCCAACCATTCCAATAAGCGGGGTATTTTCAATTCTGAGTTTGTCAGAGGTTCCGAATAATGACTGTATAAGATCCTTCTTACATGCTCTTTTCCCTAATATATCATTCTGGTTGTAATTGGCAGATAGAAACCTGTCTTTCGCGGGATTCCATTCTTCGTAATCAATGCCATTAATGACACCATACAGGTCTTTCTCCCTCGTCTTGAGGACACCCTCAAGGCTGAAACCGAATTCTTTGCTAAGTATCTCTTTTGCATAGGTATCACTCACAGTCGTCAAAATATCAGAAGATATTAATCCTGCCTTAAGAAAATTGACCTTGCCATAAAACTCTATACCCTCAGGGGTAAAAAGCTCTCCTCCAAGTCCTGTGAGGGGCATCTCGGATGAAGGGAACAACCCCTGATACCCGAGATTGTGTATAGTCAGAAGAGTAGCAGTTTTAGCAAAAAAATCATCTGAGCTATAGAGGGTCTTGAGGTAAAGCGGAACAAGGGCAGTCTGCCAGTCATTACAGTGGATAATATCTGGCTGAAAGTTAAGTTTCTTGCATGCTTCAAGGATACCTCTTGAGAAGAATATAAATCTTGCCGCATTATCGCTATAATCTCCTGCGGGTGTACCATATAATTCCTGTCTGTCGAAGAATTCGTCACATTCGATGAAATAGGCAAGAGATTGATCGCTGAATATTTTCCCCTCTCTTGCCTTATCACCTACAGGAACCTTTATCTTGAGCCCAGTATTTTTCAGTGACTTTTGGCCTTCTCTTATCTTTTTATAGAGTGGGAGGATGACATATGTTGTTTCACCCATTTTCCTATATTCCTTGGTAAGGGCACCAGCAACATCTGCTAACCCACCAGTCTTGATATAAGGCACTGCTTCTGGGGTTGCAATGAGAATCTTCATCTCCCGATATCCTTTTTAATTGTTAATTTTGAAGATTGAAATTTGCATTTTGAAATTATATTTATATCTTCGCTTCTCTCATGAATTTGGCTGCCTCTTCCGGAGTGGTTGGATTGATATAAAACCCCGATCCCCACTCAAATCCAGCAATCTTTGTGAGCTTAGGGAGAAGCTCTAAATGCCAGTGGTAGTACTCATTGACCTCATCAAAGAATGTTGAAGTGTGGATGACAAAATTATAAGGAGGTATGTCAAGTATCCTGTCTATCTGCTTCAGAATCCT
>JAGUWT010000121.1 GCA_020062205.1 Thermodesulfovibrionales bacterium | reverse complement strand
TGCATCGGCTATCTTGACACTACTGACAGCGAGGTCAGCTATTTGAGCAGTACCCACCGCCAAATTTGCTATCTTCGCTGAAATTATAGCTGCATCGGCAATTAAGGCAGAAGTTATGGCAGCATTGGCTATATGGGCTGTCCCAACGGCTGCCGTTGCAATAGCAGCAGAGCCGACCGCTGCATTGGCTATATGGGCTGTCCCAACGGCTGCCGTTGCAATAGCAGCAGAGCCGACCGCTGCATTGGCTATCTTAGTAGCTTCCACCGAACTGTTAGCTAATTTTGCTGCTGTAATAGCCAAGTTTGCCAATTTTTCGGTGTTTACGGCTGCTGTAGCGAGTTTTGCAGTAGTAACTGCAGCGTCTTGAAGCTTTGTGCTGTCTATGCTAATGGGGGCTATTTTTGCAGTCGTGATTGCTGCATCAGCTATCTTGGCAGCAACCACGGCGAAATCTGCTATTTGAGTAGAAGTTATGGCAGCGTTGGCTATGTCTGCGGTATTTATCGTTCCAGGCTTTATATATGTAGAGTCATCTACTGTTTCGGCACGTGACCACAAATTAATAAATTCGTATATCAACGACGAAATTAGCCGTTGTGCCCAGCTTTCAAGGTTGCCTGAATAATGAGGCAGATTGGGTGTTCTTGGTAAATTATCTGCCATGAGTTACCTCATAAATAACTTTCATACCATCAAATTTGAATGGGCTATCTACGGTATCTGTATAAATTCTGAATCTAAAATATTTTGCATTCACTCTTATATCTAACTTCCAATCTACAGAAGGGTTGAAATTGTAAGCACCACTCCAGATAACTGGGTCATCCAGTCTATTCCTTTGTCCTATTCGGAATTTCAGTACTGAAGCTCTACTTCGGACGAGAGGCATTAAACGGGAAATAGCCTTGTATCTATCAAAAACGCCCAGATCATATTCGTCAGAATCTATATAACCAGTGATTGCATTGCCATCGGGGTCATTCTCTGTAATCCCCAAATTGCATATTTTTTTATCAAAACTGCTATAAATAGGATATGATGTCGGGTGTCTATCTACAGCAGCCCACATTTCCAAGTCTTCAAATGTCCACGAGCCATTCCTGTAGTTATATATACATGCTAAATTTGGATATCCACTAACTCCAGTAGGCAACACAAACCATACTTCCCCCTCTTCCGTTACTGGAAATACGAAGGCTTTGGAAATCTGAGATTTGTTTATGGATGCAAACACATCATATTTTATGCCTTCTCCGATTGGTGTAGGTTGTGTTCCATCAAAAACATAGAAATTATCTCTGGACATAAAAAAATGGGCATTCCCTATAGTAGCTAGGAGATGTTTTTTCCATAACCCTTTTTCTTTAGCAATACTTCTTGTGGCAAATACCAGCGTGCCTCCTATATATTGCATTGCGAAAATCTGGTCTAAAGCGTAAACTATAAAAAAATCGCCTAGTGCATCGCCTCCGATTAATGGAGTCTCACACTCGTAAAAATCATAATCGCCCGCTTCGTTTCCTGGTGCTGGAGTCCAAATTTCGTAATTATCAATATCAGACCAAGCTACTCGTTTGGGATAATTTGGTAGTCCAAGCAACATTACATGCCGTGCAAATGCTTTAGCAACATTCGCCTTTGGCGGAATTCCACCCAAATCGGCCACAGCATTGTAGGGACTAACAAATTTTTGGACATTATCTATACCATTTGTAAAAATAATCACGTCTCCAAAGGCACAAAAGCTCCAGGGAGTGGCATCTTGAGTTCCAGTTTCGGTATCGTAGCCAGTATAATTTATCTTCAAATTCGTTTTAGTACCTGCTATAATTTTTGCCATAGTAGTTTTCGTACCGCTCAGTACATAAACAGCACCCGCAGCAGTTTTGAAAGCAAAAAGCCCGTTGATCCAATTCGAATCCGCCGTGTCATAATAGACAGTTCTACCTTTCATTTTCTGGCATGTTCCATCCCTAAAGCGAACATGGCGACCATCTAAGCCATAACCTGCTGGAAGGCTACGAGGGCCATAATCCTTTAAAATGCCTTTATTTACAGTAATTATCAGTTCTGGCAATTAGAACTCCACCATTTTGATAAAAGGACTCGAATTGTGTAATTCTTCACTTAAATGATCTCGCTCCAACTTTAAAACCGTACTGTCATAAAATGCCTTCCAGAGCATTATCCTCCCGTCTCTCTCAAGATATGGTTCTGCCTGAAGCAATGCACCAAAAAGTAAAGTTTCCCATGCATTTGTAGTCCACCAATTTGTATCTGTGTCATTTTGCAACTCCGCTGAATATTGTCTGTAAAGAAGGTCATAATCATAAGATTTATCAGGTGTTGGTCTAAAGAGGAATTTACTGGAATCCCAGAGGGGAGAAAACAGCTTCGGTTTGCTTTTGTTAGTGGTCAAATAAGGATATTCGGCTATAGCTTCCTTTTCATTTCTCTGAATAAGTTTGTACCTTCTGTCGTCGTCTATCAGCCAGAAAACTTTTACATTTTTAAGCCTTACAGGAAAATCCCTATATGTTTCTGACGAAGAAAAGGTTTCTCTTTTTTCCATAAATCTCCAGTTCTTTCTTTCAAGGTCTCTCTGGGTCAACTGGATTAATTCGGGGATTAAACCATTGAGGTCACTTCTATTCAGCCAATCGGCCACTTTAATTTTTAATCCAAAAAAATCCACGATACTTCCCTTTTAATATGGGGGCAACCCTTGTGGTTGCTCCCCTTCAATTGCTGTTATATCTCCTTTGTTAAATATTTGTTAAATCCAACGCACTGGCACTTATTGTTGCTGGTGCACTCGCTGGTTTAGTTGCCGTTATTGTTGCTGGAGATGAAGATGCAACCGCTGCCCTTATCAAGGCAAACACACAAGTGCCATCAGTATATGCCACCGTGGTGTTCAATGCATTCAATGCTGTGGTGCCGAAAGTAAAGGCACCATCTGATTTGGTCGCTGTAACAGTTCCCATTCTTGCATAGTTTGCTGCAACTGATGGCAAGCCTGCTATGGCTAAAGCTGCACTGTCATATCCTGTTGCATTAGCAGCAGCGTTTATTACATTAATTACTCCATCTGCCCCAATATCCAGTGCCACAGCACCATATTTACCTTGTGGAATTACATTACTCCCGGGTGCAGTACCAGCAGCAACAGCAGCCTTTGTATATTTTGCACCGTTAATGATGTAATCGAAGGCAATATTGGCAACATTAGTTGCTGTTGTTCCTATTGCCAGTCCTGGTAAGCTCATTAATCCACTGCCTGCCAGTCTGTTTCTTATGTCGTTGACAAGTATTTTTATATCATCGACAACAGTCTTGAAAGTGGCATGATCGTCATGAAGTTCCTCGATGAGAATTTCTACACCGTCAGCAGCAGTCTTGAAAGTAGCATGGTCGTCCCTGAGTTCATTAACGAGTGTTTGGGCATTCTCAAGAAACTTAACAAGGCTTGATTGCCAGATACCCTGTCTTGTAATTTTCTCTCCCATTTTTTTGCCTCCTTAAGTTCCCATTACTTCGATAACAATCGGATCTCTAATCTCACGTCTGTGTCTCGTGAGGAATATGTCTCTTAACTCTTTTACTTCTGCCTTTGCCATAAAGGACATATATTGGTTCGACTGGTATATCGCCTTTTTGTCTGGATTCATGGGGTCTGGTCCCACAAAGAAAAGAAGTTCGGCTTTAAGTGCAGGGTCTTCCACAAAGGCACAGTTTTCGTAGACATTGCTTTTTTTGTCTATATAGATTCTATCAAAGACAACATCTCTATAAGTTCCTTCCTTGTCTTGTAGGTAACGGGAATGATAATTGTTTTTGTCTTTCGGGTAAGTTCCCACAAAAACAAGGATATTCTTTTTTTCCTGAAACGAGATGTCTCGTAAAAATTCCCTTTGTTCCTCTGTAAGAGAATCCACAATAGCAATTACCTTTGCTTTGATTTCAGCCCTTTTCTTTTTGGCCTCGTCGTCAATGGGGTTTATGCTACTGAATTCTTTTTCGAGTTTGCCGATGTTCTCTCGTATTTCCTGAACTACTTCCTGAACATCCATTGTTTTTTGTTCAGATACACTCATAAAACCTCCTTGTTAAGAAGGGAGGCTAAATTAATTAACCTCCCCATTCAGCTTTAGCTGATGTTGGTTCTCGCTGTTCTTATTGCTACGCAGGCGTAATCTTTAGTGTTGAAAGTAGCCTTTGCCTCGCCTTTGGACATACCAACACATATGCCAGTCTGGTTGTCGTAATCGAAATCCTTCTCAACCCAGTTGACTCCGCCTCTTCCACCTTTAGGTTGACGGAACCCACCGAAAGCTATTACTCCGGCCTGCCTTCCTAAGAAAAGATTAGTAGCACCAGGCACATTGGCACCAACCCCCCAGTTAGATGCAATAGCTATATTGTCATGTGAATGGATCACTATTCCGTCCCAGATTCCTGGAGCACCTGTAAATAGAGGATTTTCGTCTCCTCTTACCTGTGCTTCCCTTTGAGCCTGTGCCCATTTTGCATCGCTGATCTTGAGGTCGTATTCACAATGAGGATGTAGCACGACAACATAGTAATCTTTCCCTTTGATTCTCACAGGTGGAATCTTAGGAGATGCTGTCTTTGCATAAGCTTTTGTCTTGCTCATAAGGTTAAGCGTAATAAGATCGGCTGCCGTAAGAGTTCCTGTGCTTGTAGCAGTACCGCCATAGTAAACTTTCGTTGGAGAAGTCGATAGTGCAGTAAACAGGGCATTATCTTTCTTCTCACCTATCCATATCTTCAGAGCATCATAGGCATCATTTCTGAGTTTGAATGCTACACGCTGTTCGGTCATGCGACCCTTTAGCTTCACGGCATTGCGAATCTGGTCGATTGTAACGTGGCAGGAGTAGTAATTCATCGCTTCTTCATTACCCTCCATGGTATTGTCGCCAGTTACGCCAGTACCTGTAAGAGCCATACGAAGCCCGAACGTCACCTTATCGCCTGGATTAGCATTCAACTCTGTTTTTTCCTCAATGATGCTATCAGGGCCTCCGATGAACCCCTGTGTGTCAAAAAACGTATCTGCACGGTATTCAACGAAGGTTCTATCTGACCAGCGTTTAACCGCCAAGGCATCACCTGTCAAAATTTCGGTTTCAGCCATTTTAAAAACCTCCTATGTTTCTCCCATCAAATAACGTCTCTGGACATCTGGAGGAAGTTTTTTAACTTGCTCCCAGGTCATTTCAGATAGTTTCGGTGTACTTACAGGAGCTTTTCCACCTTTGATTGACTTATGACCTTTTTCTTCGGCAAGTTTGTCAATAATCTCTTTTTTGCCTGCTTCTCTCTGTTTCTTCACAAAATCAGGCATCCCAGCTTTTTTCCTGAGTGCCATGTTGTAGAGCTCAAAAGCAGGGTTTTGAAGGCTGCTGATATATGTCCACAGTGCTGGAGTCTGTTCAAGTTCTGGTCTCATGTAATCAAACATTTCTTGAAAATCTGGAAATTCCTTGCGTGCAAATTTCTCATCAACGAGAATATTCACTCTCTGAAGGATATTCTGTAAGTATCTTGCAGCTCCTTCATTAAATTCAGCTCTCCAGAGTTTTTGAGTACCCTTCAAAAATTCAAAAGTGTCATTGGCACTTGCAACTTCCCTCAGAACGTCTTCCTCGTTTTCTGATGGTTTTTTTTGTTCAATCTGTTGTTTGTAAAAATCCCTTTCTCTTCTAAGAACATCGAGGTCCCTTTCGGCTTTTTCGGCCTTTTCCCTTAAGGCTTTCCAGTTCTTTTCCTGCTCAGTTTTGGGAAATTGTTCTTCCTTGAGAATTTCTTCTTCTGGAGTGGACGACTCTCCTTCTTGCTGCCCTTCTTCTGGAGTGGACGACTCTCCTTCTTGCTGCCCTTCTTCTGGAGGAATGGCGAATTCCTCCAATTCTTTTTCAGCCATAATAACCTCCTTAAAAACAAACCCGGTGGGCCAGAAAGGTCCACCGGGTTATAAAGTTCCTGCCAAAAGCAGGTTTTACACTATCCGTTTACCTAATTTATTTTAACTTTTTTTTCGCTATTCTTTCAAATTTTTCTATTGCTGTTATCCCGCCTTCGTTATAATTCACAGTTATATACCCTGTAAATTTATCATTCATTTCAAGTACCCTTTTAAATATCTCAAATAAAACATATTCCCAATTTAATTCATTGCGATGCTGAGACACCTTGACCTCCAGTGCCTCTTGCTGGCATCGAGACGCTCTGCAAAACATCTATTATTTCAGCCTTCTTTTCAGAAGGTATATCAGCAAACTCAAGAGCAATGGCAATTATCCTGGGATGTGGATACTGTTTTGCAAGTTCAAAGAATGTACTGAACATCATCAATCTATAAGTCGGTGAAACGGGAGATTCCATTGTCATAACATCGAATTTCCCAGCACTTGCATTTATATCATTTTCGACATTAGCGAGATTACCTTCTTCGTTGAATATTTGTCTATTAATAGTGATGAATCTATTTTCACCTATAACCCGGAATGTTTTCTCGTAGTTATATACTTGCTGCATCCCATCCAGTTTAAATCTGCCCAAAATTCGTTTGCTTCGCTTCAAATTGTCAAACAACGAGGCTATAGTCATAATAGCCTGCCTCTCTTTAACCTGGAGGGCGATGCCAGGTTCAACTTTTTCAGAAGGCCAATCCCTCACGCCAGAAATCATATCTATGTAATCACTACCCAATTTTTCAAGAAGAAGAATCCCTTGCGGAAATTGTGGTGGGATTATAGGTTTAATTTTGCCACCAGATAGTGCTCCTGCTCTTGTTTTTAATTTTAATCCAGCTTTGCCACCTGCTGTTGACAGAAGCTCTTCTACTTCTTTATCCAAAGCATCTTCTTCGTACATTATCCCCGAATGTGCTTGCGTCCCGATAATTTCCAGAATCTGGCAATGGCGTTTGTTAATTTCCTGTTGTGGGTCTCTTAGATTCCTTGTCATGCCCAGTATTACTTCCTCACCCTTCCAGTAAAGTCTGTAGGCATACAGGGGGACAAAAGGAAATGATTTTGCAAGAAACCCCTTCCTAAATGGCGATGGTTTATCGCTTAGTATGAGGTCGCCGAATAAGCTTTTGACTCTTATTTTTGTATCTATAATATTCCGCACTATGTAGCCGGGTAAATTTCTTAATTGTTGTTTTAAATCGCTACTAATTTCTTCTGAATCTATGATTTCCCCTTTTTGTGTATTGACAAATATTTCCTTTTCGGTGTATTCCTTGTACCAGTATTCGTCAATCCTGATCTGGCCAGACTTTTTGTCATAAGGTATATATTTGGGGTCCTTATAAAGGTCTTCTAAATGGATATCAACTGTTTTGATTGTGCTTTCTTCTGGTGCTTGATAATATTGTGTTTTCTCCTCTATTTCGGATTTTTTGTCAGGCCACAGTGCCTTAGCTTTACCTACATCAATCCAACTTAATCTCCAAAAATGATGCCCATCTTGTTTATCATACTGTTCGGCATTGCAATCAGGTATTATCCTCCACGGAGATTCGGTACCCATAATAAGTTCGCCATAAACAGGGTCTTTATCGTAATCTATATCTAATGTGAAATACCACAGACCACAGATAAGTGTATTTTTGAAGGCATCGGCCTCAAGCTGGTCCCAATCATTCTGATAATCAATGTGTTTGCTGAGCTGGTTAAAAATATCTGCTAAATCAACATCTCCTGATTCCACAGGCATATATCTAATGTCATATCTATTGTTTCTCTGGAATCCATCAACAGTGTTTATTTTTGAAAGTACCATATTGAATGAAATAATAGGTCTTTTCTCTCTATTAAGTTTCTGAATATCTTCATCAGCCCATTGCCCTGAACCTCCAATATAGAACTGAAAATCCTTTTCTGCTTCTTCAAGTAGTCTAACAACAGCATCTTTGTCGTTTTTGTATTGACTTTTGATATCCCTTAAATCAGGCATAATTCACTCTTTCTATAAGAATTTAAAAAACTTTTAAAATCATCCGAAACTGCTTTCAGCGGAACCTCCTCCATACATCCTAAAACAATCACATTATCCGTCATTATAATACCTACAGGTTTTTTAAATAGTTCGCTATATACGTGCCCGTACATGTATGCAGCTTCTCTTTCCTCCGGGTCAAATCCGAGAAATCGTTTGCTCTGAAACCACTCCATATGTCTAAACTCATTTTCAAGTTTATTCTCTTTGATAATATCAAATACCCTTCCCAGTGCCTGTTCAGGGTCCTGAACTTTTAAATATTCCTCATAGTTAGTAAAATCAACCATTGCTTCCTTTCATATGTTCTTCTATAACTTTTGCTACGTTATCGTAATGTAAATTTTTTGCTTTTATATCCAGCATATAAGTTTCCCATACCCATCCACACCCACTACAGATTCCATCCTCTGCGGGTTTTTCTTTCCAAACATAAGTGCCACATCGGGGACATGTCATCACTAATAATAATTTGCTCATTTCAATAATTCAATTTCATATCTTGCCCCGACATAAACTGCTCCATAAGAGCGATAGTCATTAACAATATCTCTTTTCCTCATTCCACCCTCTACCTTGAGATAAAAAACCGTATCTCCTACAACTCTCAAGGCATCAAACTGAACGCCTCCTCTGAATATCGGAGCATAATCAGAGCCCGCTATTTTACCCTCAAAAAAAGGAGCTAAAATCAATTCAGGCTTTAGTGGTGGCATAGGTTTCTTCCTTGCAAGGACTTCCGTTTCACCAGTTCTGGTATCTATGGTAGTAATTACTTCTGTTGTTCCTTTATAAGCAGTAACCTCTGCTGTAGCGGTTATCTGTTTACTCTCATCTTTAGCAATTATTTCAGGTAATTTCAATTCCTTTACGGATTTTTCTTTTTCAAGAACTTTTACTCTCTCAACAGGAACCATAATTTTTTGAATCTTTTTTGCTTTCTTTATCTCAACAACTGGTTTAAATTCGTCAACTTGTGGACTCTGCGGGATATGAAACCAATGTAAAAGACTTTGCCTGAGCATAACTCCCGCACCAATTATGATAAGCACGCCGAGAATGATAATGATAATATTTTTTTTACTCAACCAGGTCCTTATATTCATCTATAGACACCTTTGATTTTACTGCAACAGCCAATACAGCCTTTTTAACGATAGACATATCAGTTTTCATATCGTTTCTAATATCTGTCAGTCCTTGTATCATTTCTGTTTTAATTTCCTTTAACGCTTCCATTATTTCCTCCTTACATTCCTTACAATTATCTTCTTCGATAAACCTTTTTTCTTTTTGTCTTGCCCGTTGCTTCCCCCATTCCTCAATGTAACCCTTTGCTGCAATCCCCATAATAATGACCATTGCTGCACCAAGAATAATATAAAGAGAAAAGTCAAATTTCATTAAGAATCTCCTTCACATAGCATCTGTTTATCTTGAACGCCCACTGAGAACGTTTTGAGAATTTCTCAACATGAGAAAACCAGAGATTTTTGTTATGAGCATTTTTCTCTGTAAGTTTTCTGTCTCTCTGTAAATTTCCGAAACCTCCATTGTAACTCGATAAAGCCATACACCAGCGAGCCATTTCTGTTTGAGCAAAAGAACAGAGATTATACATCTGCTTGTTATAAAGTATTCCTGCTCTGATCCCCCATCGGGCTTGTAGCATTTGTACTGGTTCCCCGTTCAATAGGGTAGGATGTTTTTTCTTCATCTCCTCAAAAGTCACGTCAAGAACTTGCAGAAGACCATAGCTCGTAACTCCTGACCTTTCAAGTCTTATAGCTTGTTCTTTCCATGCTGATTCGGCTTTAATTTGTTTATCAAAAATAATTATAGGAGCTTCAGGCCAGAGTCGCTGATGTTCCTCCTGAAGGATAGGATAATAAGCCTTTCTTCGTTCATTAACAATAGAGGCATCACAAATATATAGAAATATAAGTGCAAAGCCTATGATGAACCAGAATAAAAGAAAGATATTTATTATCCTCACTGAAATCCTCCCCTTAAAAAGTTCAGAATCAGTGCCATAGAAATTATGACACTGATATAGATAAATACCCTTGCCATGAGCATTCCAACTGCGAGGATTGCGTGTGAACGTATAGGATATTTCCATGCTTCATTGAGCTTTTCGCCTACATCCCAGTTATATTTTCCGAATAAATTTTTTGATATGAAATGTGCAAGGATAGCGGCGAGTCCAAGAAAACCAGTGAGAATAGAGGCAGTATTAATACCATCTTTAATACCCCAATATAAGAGCCAGAAGGCAAACAGAAGCAGAGGCCATCCAAGTCTTTTGATTTCTTTTTTAATATTATCTATCTTTATAAATCTTTTTTTCTCCACTTTGATTTATGTCCCTGCTTTCACTTTTCTTTTATAATAAAAACGATTTCTCCTTCTCTGCTGGAACCAGATGACCCTGTAACCGTTATAGTAACTTTTACATTCTGGTTGCTAAGCCTATTGCCTTTAACACCCATCAAAATTTTTGTTCCATCAATCCAGGAACCCATAACAATTCCTTTGCCACCATCACTAACTGTATAAGTAGATATGGTCTCACTATCTAATAGTTCGGCGAAATCTATGCCAACTCCTATAACTATTTCATTCGGTTGTAAATTAAAAGAAAACATTATTCTCTATCCATCCTGAAAACCTTCAGTTCTCTATCCATCCTGAAAACCTTCAGTTCTCTATCCATCCTGAAAACCTTCAGTTCCTTGGTTACGAAAATATTATGCAATCCAAAAGCCTCAGCAGAGGCAATAGGAAGTGGACAAAGCTTAAAAACAAGTCTATGTGTACCGAACACCTCGGCAGAAGCAATAGGAAGTGGGTAAAGCCTGAAATCAAGTTTGTGTGTACCAAATGCCTCGGCAGAAGCAATAGGAAGTGGACAAAGCTTAAAAACAAGTCTATGTGTACCGAACACCTCGGCAGAAGCAATAGGAAGTGGGAAAAGCCTATAATTGAGTTTATTTAAGCCAAAGGCTTCAGCAGAAGCAACAGAAGATGGAAAGAGTCTAAAGTTAAGTTTATTTAGTCCGAATGC
>JAGUWT010000213.1 GCA_020062205.1 Thermodesulfovibrionales bacterium | reverse complement strand
GTCATGCTGAATTTATTTCAGCATCTAACAAGATCAATAGGTTATGAGACCCTGAAACAAGTTCAGGGTGACAGAAAAAAGACTTTTGCAAGAGCCTCTTTTACTAATGAATTACTCTTGGTGGGGAGACTTTATAGTAGAATGCGACAAATGCTTTTCCTATCACATTTGGTATCTCAATTTTGCAATTTGCAATATGCGATGAGAAATCTGTCCCTGAACTCCCTCAGTACCTGTACATGCGGGTCAAGGTATGAGCCATAGGCAACAGTAACTATGAAGGGGATATCAAGGTCTATTTAAAAACTTTACCTGTGCGCTATTTTTCTTGATACCCTTCTTTTGGGTAGAGGCAGAATTTCATCTAATTGAGTAGTGGTGTCGTCTAATTCCTTATAAAACTGTTCGCTAAAATCGTGATCTGCCCACCATGCCCTCTCTTCATCTTCTGATTTAAACCTTGGTATTTCACTGATGGAATTAATTATTTTTCTCCCTTCCTTCTTCATCTTCTTTTATCCCATTTCTTTAAGTATAATCTTTTGTCCGTATTGCTCATTTCGTAAGCACTTATAGGTCGTATTAATTTTTCTCCCTGTGATGTTATTCCAACAGAATAAACAATTCTCAGATATTTTCCTGATATTTCACTTCTTCCAAGTAAAATATGCCGTTCTTCTCCACAGATGTCATTCTTACCTAATGATAACCTATATGGGTCAAGAAATGCATCTTCAATCTCCCAATCATGGACACCATGTCGGAACAGATTCTTATTAATATTACCATCATCCCAATCGAATTTCATTTATACGAAATTATATCAGGTAGCAAAATAAGTCGTCAAAAGGAAGTCTTGTTCGGGCAGATTATTGTTTCCTTCTCCTGAGATATATGGCGACACCTAACAATAAAATCAGCCCTAAACTAAATGGATATTTTATTCCATAGACTACTGGTGTGAGGGCAAGGCGTGTGGCTATTTTGAGTACAGCCATACTGTTTTATATAATCTGCAATTTTCGGCCCTTTTTCAAAATATGGGAAGTGTCCCTTTGATATTTACTGCTTATCTAATCTCTGTGTCTGGTGGGTATAACAAACTTAATATCATTACTGCTGAAATTGTCTTTATCCCAATGATAAACAAAAGTGTATGAGAGATTCCAAAGAGGGGGATGAGGATTATCGACGGGACAAATGCCCCTAAAAAGGAGCCGATGAGATCAAGACCGTAAAGCCTTCCAGCCATCTCAGGTTCACCCATTGAAAGGTTTGCTGTACTGAACTGTCCGCCTGCAATAGTACCAAAGAGGAGATTGAATACATAAAAGAGGAATTCTGACTTAAAAAATATGGTTGATGTAAAAGCAAGGGTTATAGTCATCAGCTCTAAATAAAAGAGCAGTCTTAATGCGTTCTTGATATGTTTGCATAAGGATGCACCAGCCCAGAGTCCAATCATAAATATAGCTGAAAGCATCCCTATCATCTCATATACATAGCCATAGAGAGCCTGATATGCAAGGATTATAGCGAGCATGAATGCCATGCTTGAAAATCCGGTAGTAAAAATAGAAAGGTATATTACCCGTCTCTTTCTCCTGAAGGTTAAAAACAAGACAGGTATGATAATGACGCCCAATAGAGAAATGATATGCCATCCCCTGATTTCAAGGAGGCAATGGAGTGCCTTCCCTCCGTGAACCTCTGCCCATAGCATGAGATTATAAAGATAGGCTGATGGCTGTAGATCTGTATTGATAATTTTTATGTCAGAAAGCCTTTTTCTGACATAATCCACATCGAATTGAGAGAAGGCATCCCGGAAGATATACTGGTTAAAATACCTTGTCTTTAAAGCCCTCTGTACGAATCTGCCTTCGAGTGTTTCAGGGTCTGTATCCATGGGTATATTAGATGCAAAAAGACCACCATACTCCTGTGCTGTTACCTCGACGTATTTGAAAACAGACTTGAGCGAATTGTAGATAGAGCCACTCGCTGTCTGCATCCTTCTTCCGATATAGCCTGTTGACACTGGTATGGTTACAGCGAGTATGCCATTGTCTTTTAATATGCCCCTTGCCTCTCTGAAGAAATCAGATGTATAAAACCTGTTAATACTTGCTGTAGAAGGTTGTGGAAGGTTCAGGATAAGGAGGTCATATGTTGGTTTCTTTAATCTTTTTATGAATCTCCGTGCATCCTCAACTATTATTCTAACCTTCCTGTCTTTCAATGCATCCCTGTCTTCTTGCTGAGAGAGAAGCCTTGAAGAAAGCTCAACTATTTTGGGATTCAGTTCTATAAAATCAATGCCGTCTACAGGATATTTTAAAAACTCCTTCAGACTACCAGGGGACCCCCCGATAACGAGTATTTTTGATGGTGAGGGATGGAAAGCCATTGACA
The DNA here is from genome assembly GCA_020062205.1 of Thermodesulfovibrionales bacterium. Classification (GTDB taxonomy): domain Bacteria; phylum Nitrospirota; class Thermodesulfovibrionia; order Thermodesulfovibrionales; family SM23-35; genus VGWY01. Next base: position 859 of record JAGUWT010000213.1, on the reverse strand, counting down.
GATGTGCCTTGAGTTCTTCACTCGGGATATCCGGATATGTGAAAAACAACTGTCCGTTTACATATATGCTCGATTGCTCCCTGACCTGGATAACGGTGATTTCTCCATATCGAGATTCAACTGTTTGAGAAGGCTCAATACCATGCCAAGGTAACGAGGTTGAAATCTTGCAAAGACTGATATAAAAGAATAAGGGTATAATGATGAGAAGGGTAATAATTTTTTTTCTCGATATATACACAGCCATGAAAATATTTATCAGAGCGAGTGAAAAACATAACTCCATGACACCTACCCTTCCTGAAATAACAAACGTAAATAGTACACCTCCAATAAATGCACCGAGGGCTTCAAGGCTGTAGATTCTTCCAGCAGCATCGCGGGTGCCTGCATATGAAACAGCTAAGGGAAACTGAAGACCGATGACAAAGCAGAGCGGGGAGAGAGAGATAGCGGTTGAAAGGATAGTGTAAGTAAGGGATACTGCTTCCCCTGGATACAGAGAGAGTGCTGGTCTTATCGCCTTTATCATCAGAACAGTGGGCTGTGCAAGAAGGGAAACTACGATAAAGGATAGTGTAAATGCATGTCTGAGCCTTATCCTTCCTCCGACATAACTACCAAGTCCAACATAGATGAGCCAGAAGGATAAGGTTATTCCTATATCAAGTTCATTGCCTGAGAAGGTAGAAAGCAGGAGACGCAGTACCGTTATCTGGAGGATCATTGAGGTAATGCCCATGACAATGAATGGTATGAATGTATTCAGATGACCCATAATTATTTTTAACTACTTGCTCCTGTTCCCTCTTGCAAAATTATACAATTTTATATAAAGTTTCTTATCCGCTGTCTTCAG
>JAGUWT010000024.1 GCA_020062205.1 Thermodesulfovibrionales bacterium | reverse complement strand
GTGCCAACAATGGGTGATGTTACCGTTATAAGCCGTTGTGCTTCTTCCTCTGTCGTTTCAGTTATTTTCTCATATAAACCTGCGGGCCTTTGCCCCGGCATCTCTAAGTGGGATAAGAATTTTTCCCTTTTGATTTTTACCTTTGTGCCCTCTTTTTCTATTTGCAGTTCAGTAATATCTGTCTCCTTGAGAAATTGGATAAGCTCTTTTAAATCCTCAAGTTCCATTATTTTACCCTTTCTATATATTCCGATGACCTCGTGTCCACCTTAATAGTGTCCCCCTCATTGATATGGAAGGGGACTTTGACAACAGCACCTGTTTCCAGAGTTGCTGGTTTCCCGCCTCCAGAAGCTGTGTCACCTTTGAATCCTGCCGGATCCGTTTTTACAACAACGAGTTCAACAAACGTTGGAACCTCAACACTTATTGGCATATCTTTATGGTAGAGGATCTTCACCGTCATATTTTCCTTAATGAAATTTTTTGTCTCACCAAGTTGAGAAAGCATAAGTGGTATCTGTTCATAGGTTTCTATATCCATAAAGTAATATGCCCCATCCTGTGAATAGAGATATTGCATGGTCTTTTCCTCAAGTCCTGATTTCTCTAATTTTTCTCCTGATCTGAACGTCTCTTCGAGAACAGCACCTGTCTTCAGGTTCTTCAACTTTGTCCTGACAATAGCTCCACCCCTTCCTATCTTCACGTGTTGAAAATCTATAATCTCACATGGTTCACCTTTAAATTCTACCTTGAGTCCTTTTCTAAAGTCACTTGTCGAAATCAAAATTTCCACCTCCGGTTGAAAGTGTACTATTTTAGCATTTTCCAAGAATTTTTCCATCCAGCCAAGATATCCACCGTGTTATTTTTACACCATTGTGGTTTTTCCTTGACATAGGGTATCAAGATATGTAACTTAGCACAACTGAATGAAATAATTTATTGAAGTTTTAATATTCTGCTTGAGGCTCAACATGCTTCTCCATCAACATTTTGTAAGAATTGCAAAGAAATATGGCAATAAGCTCGCCTTCGTTGACCGTACTACGAACAGGAGACTTACCTATTCAAGGGTGTTAATCGGTTCTCTTATTCTCACTGAGAAATTCAAGAAATGTGGAGAGGGCTTTCTGGGGATAATGATACCAACCTCTGCAGGATGTGCCCTATCTATCCTCGGTGCTTTAATGAGCGGCAGAACGCCCGTTATGATTAACTACTCAACAGGAGCAGCAAACAATGCAAGGTATGCCCAAAAGAAATGCAATTTCAAAACAATCATTACCTCAAGAGCACTTCTTGAAAAGATCAACTGTCCTGTTGTAGATGGGATGGTTTTCATTGAAGATATCATGAAGGGAATTACGAAGAGCGATAAACTAAGGGCTGCACTGAAGTCAAAACTGCCTGCTTCGTGGATCACGGGCATGATCCATGGAGGGCACGAAGACGACAACGTGGTCATCCTCTTTACCAGCGGGAGTGAACGGGATCCAAAGGCAGTACAATTGACCCACCGGAATATATCATCGAACATCGAGAGCTTCAGCAAGGCGATACTACTGTATGAACACGACCTTATGCTCGCAATCCTGCCGTATTTTCATGTATTTGGATACAATATCAACCTCTGGACGCCCCTGTACTTTGGCATGACCATCATTACTTATGCAAATCCTCTTGATTACAAAACGGTCTGTACGATTATCCGTGAGGAAAAACCGACAGTCATGGCTGCCACTCCGAGTTTCCTCCGGGGGTATCTCCACAAGTCAGAACCGGGGGATTTCAAGAGTCTGCGTCTTACCGTCAGCGGTGCAGACAAATGTCCTGAACCACTCCACGGGGAATACCTTGAAAAACGTGGAATCACGTTAATTGAGGGATACGGGACAACAGAGACATCTCCGGTCATCTCTGCAAACACCTTTGAGCATATCAGGCTGGGTAGTATCGGCAAGGCGTTTCCCGGCGTACAGGTTCGCATTGAGAATTACGAAACCGGAGCAGATTGCGTTGTCGGAGAAGTCGGGAGGATACTCGTCAAGGGAGACCTGGTCATGAAGGGGTATCTCGATGAACCTGAGGAGACAGCAATGCATATCCGTCAGGGCTGGTATGATACAGGTGATATGGGATATATGGACAAGGATGGTTTTCTCTGGCATTCCGGCAGGCTGAAGAGATTCGTAAAGATCGGTGGGGAAATGGTCTCCCTGGTGAAGGTTGAAGAGGTGCTGGAAAAAGTCCTTCCTGCGGATGTTTCGTGTTGTGTGGTAGAAGTTCCAGATGTATTGAAGGGATCAAAAATCGTTGCAGCAGTGACACAACAAATAGATGAGAAAATGATATTGAAACAGATGTCTGAGGAAATTCCCAATATTGCCCTTCCAAAACAGTTTATCGTCATAGAAGAACTTCCGAAGATGGGGAGCGGAAAAATAGATTTCAGGACTGTTACAAAGATGGTGCATAATAGGCTCTTAATGGAGAAGGCCTAAAGGATTTCCAGTTTCTTTGGGAGGGTGGTCAAAACCTCAGCTTTTCTTTTACCAGCAACTACCATATCTTCGATCCTTACTCCACCAAGCCCCGGTATATAAATACCCGGCTCTATTGTAAAGACCATATTCTCTTGAATAATATCTTTCCTATTCCATGTTATATGTGGGGATTCGTGGACTTGAAGGCCAACTCCATGGCCGGTTCCGTGTCCGAAATATTCACCATAACCTGCTTTCTTTATTACGTCTCTGGCAGATCTGTCTATCTCTTCAGATGTTGTCCCTATGGAAACGTGAGAGATAGCCTTCATGTTTGCCTCTAAGACCAGTTGGTAGATCTCCTTTTGCTTGCTGAAATTATCACCTTTACCAATGAGCAACGTCCTCGTCATATCCGAAAAATAGCCATCAGCCTCTCCCCCCCAGTCTATAATGACGAGG
>JAGUWT010000025.1 GCA_020062205.1 Thermodesulfovibrionales bacterium | reverse complement strand
TATAGTTCCATCAAGAATCTCCTTGCCTGGGCAAAGAGTTCTGTATAGGTATTACTCGCGTAATCTTTATATGTAAACACATGTGAGTTGTATCTGCCATCTCTGTATACCAGCGTAACCTCAGCATAAATTCCTTTGCCCACGTATATCCGGTGGGAATAGTTCTTTGTTGATGCAAGGACTACCTTAGAGAGAGTGACGTAACCAGGGTCGATATTAATAGTTCTCCTTCCATTGCTTGATAGCTGATGTTCTATATCATTCGTAATAAGCTTCATGTCTGCAAGGGTTTCAGGATTCATAATGTTTTTAAAAAAGAGAAAGGTTCTTTTGATAGGCCATCCCAGTTCATCCCGGTAATAATGAGAATAGTTCCATTCGAGTGAAGGACTCTCCATAATCATTTCCCCGAAAAAATCTATAAGTTTTTTCTTTGCTATCGAGAGGTATTGTTCATCCTGATAGAGTGTTCCGACAAACAGGAGTGCACGTTCTGGTGGAGAGGGTGTCCCCATCTTCTTAGACTATTCGCTCATGAGTTTTGAGAGGAGAGAAACGACACGGGATGAGTTCCATTCTGCAGGGCCAATAACCTTTTCCCTGAGCATTCCCTTTTTATCGATAATGAATGTTTCAGGTACCCCTGTAATCCTGAATTGTCTTGCAGCCGAACCATCAGGGTCAAGGTACACGGGAAAAGTAAATTTATTCTCTTTCATATATCTCAAAACCCTCTTTTCATCATCTCTAAAAAGAATGGTTATGAGTGCAAATTTTTGGTTACCTGCCATATGTTGAAAAAGCTGTTCAAAAGATGGTAATTCCTCTATGCATGACTGGCACCATGTTGCCCAGAAATTAACTACGACAACTGAACCTTTCAGTGAAGTGAGTTTTAATTTAGTGTTATTGTTATCGATAACTTCAATAGCAGGTGCGACAAGAGGAGGTGGAGAGGTCTCTGGACTATACCGTTGACGTAGAACAAAATAGGCTAAAGTTACTCCTAAAACGAAGATTATGAATATAGTGAAAGTTTTGCTTTTCAATTTCTACACAATACCACTGTCGCGGTTGAATTAGGAAACCCCTGACAGGAGAGCAGCATCTTCATATTCTACGAAGACCGGGGTATCAGCTTCGAGTATTACCTTGATTCTATTTATGCCTTTAAATCTTCCCTTGAGGATTTCCTCAGAAAGAGGGTCTTCTATGACCTTTTGCACAGCCCTCCTCATAGGTCTTGCACCGTATACAGGTTGATAGTAATGCTTTATTATCCATTCTTTTACATCCCTCGACACCTCGATCAAGAGTTCCTGTTCAAGAAGCATCTTGTTTGTCTCTTCCACAAGCAAATCAATAATAGAGAGTAGATGTTCCTTTTCAAGGGGATGGAATACAACTGTTTCATCAACACGGTTCAGGAATTCGGGATTAAACGTCTTTTTCAGTTCATTCAATACATTCTCTTTTATCTTTTCATATGCAAGTTCTGACGTGCCCTTCTGGAAACCAAGAGGGGTTGCTTTCTCTATTAACCGTGCGCCAAGGTTTGAAGTCATGATAATGACAGTATTTCTGAAATCAACCTTTCTTCCGAAGCTATCTGTGAGTACCCCTTCATCGAGAACCTGAAGGAGTATGTTGAATATATCTGGATGTGCCTTCTCTATCTCATCGAAGAGAACCACAGAGTATGGTTTCTTCCTGATTCGTTCTGTTAATTGCCCTCCTTCTTCATAACCGACATAGCCTGGTGGTGCCCCTGTCAGTCTTGAAACATTGAACCGCTCCATATATTCAGACATATCTATCTTAATAAGTGAATTCTCATCGTTGAACAGAAACCCTGCCAGGGCTTTTGCAAGCTCTGTCTTGCCGACGCCTGTAGGTCCAAGGAAGAAGAAAGAACCAATTGGTTTTTTATTGGACTTGAGCCCTGCCCTCGACCTCCTTATTGCCCTTGATACAGCCTTGATTGCCTCTTCCTGATCTATAATCCTTTTATGGATCTCATCCTCCATCTTTATGAGTTTCTCTGATTCCTTCTCATCAAGTTTTGAGAGAGGGATACCTGTCATCTTAGATACAGTATATGCAACATCTTCTTCCATGATAACAGGCATTTCCTTACTTATGTTTTCCTTCCATTGTTTTTGTAACTGCTCATATATTCGTCTGAGTTTTTCTTCCTCTACACGCACTGATGAGGCTTTTTCGAGATCATGGAGTTTTACATACAGGTTTTTTTCTTTGGAAAGCCTCTGTAAATCAGTTTCAAGTTCTTTCAATTCAGGAGGGGTACTATATCGTTTGAGTTTAATTCTTGACCCGGTCTCGTCCACAACATCTATTGCCTTATCAGGGAGATACCTGTCAGAGATATATCTGTCGGACATTCTTGCTGCAGCTTCTATTGCAAACTCGCTAATCTTGATTTTGTGAAAGGATTCGTACCTTGATTTCAACCCTTTGAGGATATTGATGGTATCCTCTACATTGGGCGGTTGTATATTAATTGGCTGGAACCTTCGTTCAAGTGCACCATCTTTTTCTACATATTTTCTGTATTCATCAGGTGTGGTTGCACCAATACATTGTATTTCGCCTCGGGAGAGTGCTGGTTTCAGCATGCTCGATGCATCAACCGATCCTTCTGCGGCACCTGCACCTATCAGGGTATGCAGTTCATCTACAAAGAGGATGACATTATCTGATTGCATGATCTCCTTCATAACAAACTTGAGCCGCTCTTCAAACTGGCCTCTGTATTTTGTCCCTGCAATTAAAGCCCCGAGATCAAGGGATACAAGACGTTTCCCCAACAGGATTTCAGGCACATCACCCGCAACAATCTTCTGGGCAAGTCCTTCTACTATTGCTGTTTTACCAACACCTGGTTCACCAATAACGACAGGGTTGTTTTTAATCCTCCTGCCTAATATTTGTATTAAACGTTCAATCTCATCCTCTCTGCTGATCACAGGATCAAGTTTACCTTCCCGTGCCACCTGTGTGAGATCCCTTCCAAACTCATCCAGTGCAGGTGTTGTGCTCTTTCTCTCTCGTATATGTGGATGGTTGCGTATAGAGAAATTAATCGTAAGCTGTCTTGCCCCAAGGAGATTTGCACCAAAATTACGAAGGATTCTGCCACCTATTCCTTCTTCTTCTCTGATCAGTCCGAGAAGGATATGTTCACTTCCTATATAAGCATGCCCAATGAGTCGTGCCTCTTCAACGGCAAGTTCAAGCACTTTTTTAGCACGTGGGGTGAACGGTATATCGCCGAAGGTCATAATATTTGTCCCTTGCGGCAGGTTTCTTTCTATCTCCATGCGGATTTCCTGTGGTGATATACCAATCCTTTTCAGGATTGCAACAGGGAGACCATCATCATCCCTTAAAATAGCAAGCAAGAGATGTTCTGTACCAAGATAATCATTCTGGCGTTTTTCAGCTTCTTCTCTTGCATAGATAATGACCTTCCTCCCTCGCTCTGTGAACTTCTCAAACATGCTATCTCCTTATCATTTCTGTCATTCCTAATAAAAATAATACTTTTTTTACCAATTGAAAGTCAACTTC
>JAGUWT010000140.1 GCA_020062205.1 Thermodesulfovibrionales bacterium | reverse complement strand
GACTTGGCCAATCTCATGCATAAACTTTCCAATCCATTCATGTCGATGAAGGAAGCGGCATGATTAAAATACGTCACCGTAATTACGGGTTAGAGCACTTAGTCTCTACAAGATACATTGCTCTTTCCTCTTTCACAACAAAGTCAGGCTGATAATAGCGTAAATACCCTTCCTGATTGTAGTAAGGAATATGGAGCGGGTGTCTGGGAAGCACCTTGGTAAACGCCTGCACCTCGTCTTTTTCATCAAGATAAATCATGAATTCTTTTTCAAAGGCGCTTCGTTTTGAATACGGCAAGTCTTTAAAGACTGCCTTTTGTACCTTTGTGACTGGTTCCGAGGTGTGAAGGGGTGTCGTCTCACTTACCTTGAAATACATTGGAATACTGACCTTTTCTTCCTTCTTAGAGAGGGCATTGATTTCCTGTGAGAAAATCTCAACCAATTTTTCTCTGATAGGGATGTAATTAAGTTTCGTTGTTACCTCCAAATCTTCACCGTTCACTTTTTCATCAAAAAGGTAACATTCAATATAGGCTTTGACCTTTGGCACAAGCTCTACAAAGATACTTGAGGCACCAGTCTTGGATGTGATGGCTTTGCAGATGTATGAGAGATATAGGGAGAAGTTCTCTGTATAATCAAAAGCCAGAATCTTTTCCCTGACAATCTTCCGTTCAAGCAAGTCCCTCTCCCTATACATTACCTTTGGCAGTTCAATCTCGGATAGCCTAAAGAGCTTTGAGGGAAGCCGTGTTATAACCAGCCCTACAAGATCGGGCACTGCTCTTGTGAGGCCACCTTCCACAATGGGAATCTCAATATCATACTGAAGTTTCTCAGGATTGACAATTATGAGGTTACTCGGCTCATAGGCTTTCTTAGCAGAGGTAAAGTCGGCAATCAATTCCCCTTTGTCAATCTCAGCCTGCCAGAGCTGGCGAAATCGTGGATGGTCAATAACGATGAGCTTCTCCTCCCATGTATCATCCTGAGGAGACATTCTCCTTAAGCCTCTTCCTAATGTCTGTTCAGGCAAAATCGGGGAGTCAAAAGCTCTAAGAGGAACAATCACACAGACATTTCTCACATCCCACCCTTCTTTGAGCATCATGACGCTGACAATGATCGCATAAGGATTTTCAGGGCTGTCAATCCTTCTTGCTGCCACTCTTGCTTTCTCTAAGTCCTTTTTGGTGATGACCCCTTTGGTATCAGTGTGGATAACCAACACCTTGCCCGCATAACCTTGCCTCTCTAAATATTGCCCCACCTTATCGGCATTTTTAGTAACATCCGTCATGATAAAGAGTGCAGGCTTTTTACCCGTATCCTTAAACTCCTTTTGAAACTCCTTAAGAATCTCCAGTCCTGTGTCAATCTGGAGACGATTCTTTTTAACAAAGTCCTTGCCTAAGGGTTCAGGGACATTCTCAATCTCTCCAATGCGAGGTCGTTTAACGATCTTATCTCTGATAGCCTCTGCCAGGGGATAATCGTTGATGATGTGGGGGAAAAGGTTGCCCTGGAGATCTTTCGGGGTTGCGGTGAAGTCCAGTTGCATCACCAATCCGCTGCCGTTCCGCTCTTTAAGTGTTGAATCCAGATAGCCAATGACCTTGTTCCACTCTAAATCATCGCTGTGGACATGGTGGGCCTCATCGTTTAAGACCATCAGGTCGTCATAATGAGAGAGCTCTGTTCGCAGGGAATCGTAAATAGCCTCTTCTTCACGCTTAGGCTTGGGGCCAAGAGCCTCGTCTAATGGATTAACAGGACCCTCTGCTTCTCTCTCGTAAATCTGCTGGATGTTGGTCAGATGCAGGATACCCCTTCCTATTCTCGGAATAACTTCACTCTGGAAGATGAGCTGTAAATCAAAATCCGCCTGCCACTCAGGTGGGATAAAGGGGAAATTATAGAGAATGGCGTTATTGGCAAAACCACTTTTATCAATCTCACCTTCTTCTGATGTCCCATATAGCCTGTCAAGCACAATAAGATTAGGGGCAAGGAGAAGAAAATGGCTGGGGTAGCGGATGCCATTATCTGTTTTAAAAATTTTATTAAAATATTGCCAAACTATTGTCAGAGCCATCACCCAGGTCTTTCCAGAACCGGTAGCCATTTTGAAACAATATTTGGGCCAGAGGTCTTTTGTTGGGTCAACGGGGATACTAACTCCAAACCCCCGTGCCAAATCATAGAGGCTCTGGTATTTGCAGACCTCATAGATGTAGATCAGGGCTTCTATTCCTTCCCGTTGGCATCGCCAGAACTCAAAGCGTGAGGCATCAGGCAGGATATGCTCCTCTTTGAACCAGAACTCAAGGAGCCTCTTGGTAACAGGGCTCGCCCCTTCGTAATTTCGCTCTCTCCATGTTTGGACAGCGTGCTTTATTTTTTGATCTAATCCAATCAATGCCATAAGATTATGGAACTCCTAAGCCTTTTAAAACCTCATAAGCCATCTTTATTGCACGGTCAGCATAATTTTTATTTATTGTCATATCACCATTGTAGTCAGCTTTATTTCGCAATCTCCTAAGTTCATCAAGAGTTAGTCCTATTAGTTTTTTATCCTTATCCATAGAAGTTTTATATGTGCTAATTACTTTTGCATGAACACCTGGATCTATTTTTGGGCGAGGTCTATAAGATTTCAGGCCAGCTTTATCTCGTGAAATGCAAAACACTCCATAATATGCCCGGCTTATAGAAGACCGTAGACAGGATTCTTTGCTCCGGCTCAGGAGTTCTTCAGCAAGATATACATAATCTTTCCAGTCAAAACTCATAATGGTTCTTCTGCAATGTTTAACTTTCCTTGAGTGGCTTGCATCCTATCAAGGAACCATTCTTTTACAAGTTGATTTTCGCGCCTTCTGGCTTCGCTTGTAGGATATGGTGACTTGATAACGATGAAGAGTTCTTCCCAGCCTTCTTCAGGGTCACGATGAAGTTCAAGATGAATAGGAACTTGTCCAAAAATCCTACAGATATGGCCTTGTGCTTCAAAGAGAATTTTCATTAGATAGTCGTTAGTTAAAAGGAAATTCTTTATCTCTTTAGAATTGTCAAAGATGTATAGGTTCTCTAATTCCCTAATTAATCTTTGGAGCTGAAGGATTACAGAAGTTTCAGCAAGCTCTTCCACCTCATAGAAGTCAGGGATTGAAACAGGAGCAAAAAAACGACGTCTTAAAATTACAAGTGTTTCAGGTTTCGATTCAAATCTTTCTATAGTAGGTGAAGGCTGTTTAAGGTACTCAGTTGAAGGAATATATCGTTTCTCTGTTGTTACAGGTATTAATTGCATTATTTCTCCTCCCCAAAACGGCTTCTGCATTTATCAGTAATACAAGCTTCAAAAGCGTTTTCAACCGTTGTATGCGCCTTTTCAATCCAGTCAGAGACTTGATTAAGTGCAATACGCTCTGGTATAGCCATAATGTAGTCAAGATCAAGCAACAAAGAAAGAACGTCTGGCTTTTCTGGAATTGCACTTGTAAAAGTTAAAAGCAAACGATCACGTCCTCCCTCATAGGGAATCTCAACCCTAACCTGAAATGTCTCGTGCATTTGCGGCAAATTAGTTGGAATAAATGGATAATAATTAAAATAATCGGTCAATTCTAATGGGTGCTCATCAAATTCAATCTTATTTATATATCGCAACCCTATACGCTTGAATCCCTTTGGCTTCGCAATAGCTTGATATATTTCTAAGTTTTTTAAAATTAGGGGCTTGAACAATTCCCATGTAGGATAAGGCGTTAGGTGATTAACCGTTAGCAAATCAGGACCAACCTGTACTAAGGCGGATTTATCAGGACGGAAAAATTGCATCCGTTGAGACATTTCTACTCTTTGTTCTATGCCACTTTCTTTAGGTTGAAAGCCTATACCAAAACCCATCTGTTGCTGTTTTACGGGAAACTCATTATTAATCCTTTCATAAAGAAGTCCGGGGATTGTCATATCCCACGGCTGACTGGGAATAAACTGAACCTCACACAGTGCCTCCACGATAGGTGAATTACTATATTTTCTGCCCACTTTATACCTCCAAGTTTATTAATTTATTCGTATCATTTCCGAAAATATCTACTACTTTGATCAAGACTTGATATTTTTCTGGTTTCTCGTAAGTGTGAAAACATTTAGTCTCAAGACTGGGATGCTTCCGTGTCCTAAAGGATTGCCACATGTTGTGGAAGGTGTCGTTTTTGTAGTCAAAGTCCACTGCCCAGTAGTCAATGTAATCAGTGAATTTTTTAACTTTTTCTCTTACCTCGTCGGGTAGATATTCAGGATTTGAAATTACAAAGTCCTTCAGGGCAATAGTCAAGGTCTTTCCGTTTAACTTATGGTCTATTTCAAGGTAGTTCAGGTCAAAGAACTTTACCTCTTCTCTGGTAGCGTCTCTGACCTCCAAAGCCTCCCTTGGAATCTGTACCAGCCTTATCTTAACTGAATACTCATCTCCGATTCTATCCACCAAATCATGGAGTCCCATTTCAAAATCCCAGCCTAAGATGTCCACAGACTTCACACCTGCTGAGGCACATTCTTTGACTGTCTCCCTTATTTCCCGCTCAGTTACTATGGAATCTACATCCCCTATATGCACCATCCTGCCTGTCTTCTTGCCATGAAGGGTGGTATAGCCTGAAAGAGGCTCAGCGCGGTAGAGCTTAAGGATAAAATCAATATATCGGCTGACTCCGTTTTCTTTCAGTTTTACCTTTTGATACTTGCCCAGATTCAAAACCTCAAAGGGTTTACATTCAGGGATGTCTAAGAGCCGTTTGCGGGTGGTGTGAATGGCAAATTTGGAAAGGTCTGAGCCAATCCAACGCCTGCCGAGTTTTTCAGCAACAGATAAAGTAGTCCCAGAGCCGCAGAAGAAATCAGCCACAAGGTCGCCTGGGTTGGAGGAGGCTTTTATTATGCGGTCAAGCAACTTTTCAGGCTTTTGCGTTGGGAAACCAAGTAGTTCAGTTGCAGGAATTTGACCTCCAGCTGGAATATCAGACCACCAATCTTCAGGAACTTTGCCTTTCTTATATTCTTCAACAACTTCCTCAGGCCGCTCCCTACCTCCATATATCCCACCAGTTCCCTCAGTATACTGTCTCCGCTTCAAGAAACTTTCACTATATGGAATCTTAACGGCATCGATGTTCAATACCCTTTGTTCTCCTTTTGAGTAGCGAAGAATTAAGTCGTGTTTGTCGGGGAAATCTTGAATTTTTCTTGAGGGGCCAGTATAGCACCATACAATCTCATTCCTAAAATTCTCCTTTCCAAAAATTTCATCTATGATAATCTTCACATAATGCCCCACATGCCAGTCTAAGTGGATATAGATGGAACCATTATCTGCTAAAAGCTCCCTCATTAGCACCAAACGGTCATACATCATCTGAAGATAGGAATCTAAACCCCTGCCCCAGGTATCCCGATATGCTTTCTCTTCAATCATCGATGCTTCTTTTGTCCATTCTAAATCACCAAGCCTGATATTTATGGAAAAGTCTGCCCCTGTAGCAAAAGGTGGGTCAATGTAGATAAGATTTACCTTTCCTGCAAACTCTGGCAGAAGGCTCGCCATGACGTATTTATTATCACCCCAGATGAGCTTGTTTCGCCAGAGATCATCTTTTGCCTGCTTAGTAAAAAAGTCTCTTTGAGCTTTCTCTCTGTCGGCTTTGCTTTCATTGATAGTCTCTACCACCTGAAAGGGAAGAACAACCCTATTCACTCCAGTCTGTTTCCCAGGCCAGTAGAGCCCAGTCTGATCAACTTCATTAGTTTTTGTATTGTTCTTTGCCATTTTCAATTATTCTATAACAAACCGACAAACAATCAAAATTATATATAGGCCAATCTGGAATCCTCAATCTATATTCAGCCATTGTTTACCTTAAAAAGTTCTGTTATTTATCATTCAATTCAAATTTTAATGACAATTGCGGATTTTGAGATTTCACTTCATTTAATATCTCCTGTATTAATGAGACGGCGTCAGATTTTTTAAGAAGCTTATCTGGCATTTAATTTACCTTTTAATGGTATCATTTTGTCCTTAAGGATTATATTGAGAAATCCTCCTTCTTTTTTTCTTTCATCATCAAATTCTTCTTTTGTATAGGAGGTAAAGTTAATCTCTCTATTCACTCTTGACTCCAAATCACGGATTTGACGGGTAATTTTATCTTTTGGGAAATTACCTACCAAAATTAAATCTATATCTGATATTTTTTTCTCTTTATTTTTTGCATATGAACCATAAATAAAAGCAAGAGATAAACCTTTAAATCGAGAGACTAAGTCCCTTAGACTGCCTTCAACACCTTCTGTTTTGAAAATAATCTTTTTTAATTCTTTATAGAGAGGATAATCTTTATTGAGAGAATAGAATTTGACTCTTCCCCTCGAAAAGGAATTATAGATTCCCTCTTCTTCAAGTTTTCTGAGTTCTCTTGAAAGATTCCCTACATCTTCAGCGATAAGACTCGCTAACTCCCTGACATAATAATTTTCATTGGGATGGGTAAAAGAATAAGTTAATAGCTTTCTTCTTAACTTTGTCTTAAGCAATAGAGACATCTATCAAAATTTCCTTTGCTGTATTATTTACATCAATTGATGTAAATAATACAGCAAATAACAATAATTAGCAAGAAAATTTTTGAAAATATCAAAGTTTGGCCAATCTGGGATCTTCAATCTATATTCAGCCATGCTTCACAACTAAAGTCATGCTTTGAGTCGTATTCTATCTTCATTTATTGTCCCTTTCTTCATTTTCTTTCTCCTCTACGAGCTATGGGCAAATATCCCTGTGCCTATCCTTACCATTGTTGCACCTTCCTGAATTGCTATCTCAAAATCATTTGTCATACCCATAGACAGTTCTGGCAATACATATCCTGATTTCTCAGCATTATCCCTTAATTCCCTGAGTTCTCTAAAAAATGGCCTTGCCATATCAGGGTTATCAAAGAATGGAGGCATTGTCATGAGCCCTTCGAGTTTGAGGTTTTTCATACCTGTTACAGCTTTCATTACGGTTATAAGGCCTTCTTTTGCAACTCCATGATTTGTCTCTTCTTCTGAAAGTTTTACCTGTATTAAGACCCTTTGAATCTTTCCAGCCCTCTCTGCGTGTTTATTTATCTCCTGAGCAAGCTCTATCGAATCAAGGGAGTGAATCAGGTCAAAAAGCTGGACAGCGGTTTTAGCCTTGTTTTTTTGGAGATGACCGACTAAATGCCACTCAATATGAGTATTTGAGATTTGAGATTTTCTTCGTTGCCTCTTGCACACGGTTTTCTCCAAACACCTCATCCATTAGCACCTTCACATAATGCCCTTTCTTCCAATCCAAATGCACATAAATACTTCCATCTTCACTTAATAATTCCCGCAAAAATACCAGCCGTTTTCTTAAAAATTCCAGAAACCTTG
>JAGUWT010000103.1 GCA_020062205.1 Thermodesulfovibrionales bacterium | reverse complement strand
GCAGAAGATATGTTCAGGGAAGGCAAGAGATTCAAGATACATCAAATCATTACCCATCCTTTATCAATGTTTATCAAGATGTTTATTCTCAAACGTGGGTTTCTTGACAGAAAGATAGGATTCATCATTTCCATGCTTTATGCCTATTACACATTGATTAAATATTTAAAACTCTGGGAAAAATCGGAGAAGGAGGTGAAAAGCTAATTCCCTAATCCAGCAATAAGATTTGTCATTGCGAGTGAAACGAAGCAATCTCGCAGTTTTGTTATGGGATTGCCACGCACCTTTCAGGTGCTCGCAATGACAAATAAATCAAGCAATCAGGAATTATACATCAACCACCTCCACTGGCTGTGCATTTGAAAGTACACGATTCACGTGCTTTATTACAATCTCTACCTTAATTCTATCCATGCAATCCCTGTAAGGACATGTATCAAATTTACATTTCTCACATGTTTGGACATCAGGTCTGATAATTACTCCCCTGCCAAGGGGCTTCCATCGTGTAGGCGAATTGCTCCTTCGGGGGTCAAAAATACTCACTGTCGGAATGCCCAATGCTGATGCCAAGTGCATCGGCCCTGTAGCCAGAGACACAACAACATCGCTTGCCTGAATGACAGCCATGAGTTGTCTTATCGTCAATTCTCCCATTCCATTCCGCACACCTTGAGGCCACTCTTTAATGTTGGCATCGGTCATGAACCTGTCCTGTTCCATGGCGCTCCCTGTTAAAAAAACCTCGTGACCTGAATCTACAAGGTGAAAAACAAGATCCTTGAAGCAATTGGGCTTCCATGGACGGCTTGAGAAACCTCCAGGGTGTACGATAACACGTGAATTTTTCTTCTCTCCTAAATATGCCTGCGCCCATTCCTGCTCCTCTTTTGTTAAAACCAGTCGGGGAGACACAGCTTCGCCAGGGGAAAGGCCTAAACCGGAAAGTAATCTGACATTATATGTACTCTCATGCTTTGAGAAGTCCTTGCGATGTTCGTAAACACGCCTGTTCAGCAGGAAGGAATACCACCGGTATCCTGTACCTACTCTCATTGGTACCCTTGCAGCCCATGCTGCAAATATCAGTCTGCGGAAGGGCTTCAGGAAGATAGCTGCATCAAAACCGTGTCGAAACAATTGGACAAGTTCACCGAATGTCTCTTTCTTAGTAACTGTCAATACCTTATCAAGGTCAGGATGGTGTAATAACATAGGAGCAGCATACACACTGGAGAGAAAACTCAACCTTGCATCCGGCATCTGACGACGGAGTTCTGAAGCTACGGGGAGGCACAGAATCTCATCTCCGATCCCATCAGGTCTAACAAGGAGAATATTCATTTTCCGCTTTGTCATTCCTGCGAAAGCAGGGAACTAATACAAGGGATTGGATTCCCGTTTTCACGGGAAACCCTGGATTCCGCATCAAGTGCGGAATGACTTGTTAGTTTCTGGTTTTTTAGGAATTTGATGAGACGTTGTATATCAGCGGGGTAGTTCATTTTTATTTAACAAGCTTGAAATGCTTTTTACTTAAATCGAGTCCGAATATCTTTTCTATCTTCATAACTAATCTGTGCTTTCTCTCCCTTTTTGTGAGAACATGATTCGGGTCTGCCTTAAAGACAGAATGTACACCTTTCGGAAGCCAGTCCTTCATGATTGCAGGATGGATCCCCTTAAACTCTCTCAAAATCCTCGGGTCTATTCGGGAATAGTCAATCTTTTTATGACTTCCTCCCCAGTATTTGACGACCTTTCTGAGTTTTTCATCCATCTGATCTTCACTCCGCACCCATCCGTAATGGTATATTTTTGTATTCGAATGCGCAGCCCTTGGGTAACGTGCCTTTCTGTTTGATGTTAATACAACAAAAAATTGGCCGTCTGATGGGAAAAAGACCCTCTTCGTATTTTTTATTAAGCGGCATTCTCTTCTATACCATGCAGGACTCCAGGCATAGGTCATATGATTCCCGTAAAAATGGATATAATCAAACACCAGGGCTTCAACCCTGTCATCATCAAGATATTCTTGCATCGACTCTTTTATCTTTGGAATATCATCTTCATGAATAGCCTCATCCCCCTGCAAATAAAACGCCCAATTCCCGCTGCAATTGAAAAGTGCAATGTTTGTCTGCTGGGCATAAACGAACCCCCTTATGCTCATTCGTTCATTCCAATGACTCTGAATAATGTTTATCTTCGGGCTGTTTATGGACTGAACCATCTCAAGGGTATCATCCTCGCTCTTTCCAATATTGACAATAAACTCATCACATAAGGGGAGTGCTGATTGGATTGATTCAATGAATGGATATCCCAGCATATGAGCATTTCTGAGAAATGTAAAGCCGCTAACCTTCATTTTGAGAAACCTGATAATCCCCCCTCGCCCCCCTTTAGTAAAGGGGGGATGGGGGGATTAATTGTTTCATCTAAAGTCTTTTGTAACCCTGTTAAGATTGCAAATACCATTGCTGTATGCACCTGTATTATCTGCGTATCGGTTAAGCTCCCGATGACCAGAATCATACCAAACAATAAAATTGCAAAGCCGACAAGTTTGTCCCTGTGAATCCAGCCTCTTCTCAAGAAAACAAACAAGAGCCAGAATATGGAGATAAGACCGAAGATCCCATAGCTCACTGCCATATATAAAAAGCTGTTATGGGGTTGGTTGAATTCCCGGCATTCAGGTAAAAGCTGTGGAGTTTCATATTTCTTCATAGCTATTTTATACCCGCCGGTACCAACACCGATGACAGGGTTTTCAAGGAATATTCTTATAGCCCCATTCCACATATGCAGCCTCAGCCCAACCGGTGTATTCGGATTGCCTTCATAATATGATTGAATCTGTGCCTTCGTATCTTTTAGGGTATCCTGAACTATGGGTGAAAAAAAGAGTGCAGTCATTATGATAAGACCTATCGCAGCAATTTTTAACAGGTGTCTTTTCCCTAAAAGGTTATAAATCATGAATGGTGTCAGAAGTATAAAAGAAAGATAGGCAGTTCTGCCCGGTGCACCAATAAATAAAAAGATATTGAAACAAAATAACAATAAACCACATCCAAACAAAATCCTCTGTTTTATCTTCTGGGTCTTGTGGAAATAAAATGATAAAAGTAACATCCCTAAGACCAGGAGATGGATATACGTGATGGAATTGATAAATCCTATTTGATACCCTTTTGTCTTAGGTATTATCCCTGCAAACTGCAAAATACAGATAACAGCAATGAGAGAAAGTCCGAAAAGAAAGGCATTCATCAGAGTTTTTGTCTGGTATTTTTGAAAAGTCAAAGAGGTAATCGCAAAAGCAAGAAGCCAGTAATGGCTTTTCTGAGTAAATTGCAGGCCATTCTGAATATCATTGGTATAGAACAGACCTATCCATGGAAGGATCATAAATAAAAGCACAGGGGAAAACCATCCCTGCTTGAGGAATAATTGCCAGTCTTTTATACATTTTCCTGAAAATATCCATAACGATAAGGTAAGCAGGCTCATGATGACTGCAGGGGATGTTACAACCGGTATAAAAAAGAATGTCCCGCAGAAACCCCAGAACATGAGCTTATCTATTGTTATATCTTTAATAATTCCCTCCCACGAGGGTTGCCACCACAGAGCCAATAACAACCTTTGTCTCCAGCTTAACAGGTATTCGTTTCTTATCATCTGTAAGCCAGATGAGTATGTCGCCTTTCCTGTTGAAGATACCCTCTGACTTCATCAATGGCTTAATCACAATCGTATCAAAGGTTCCTATCAGAAGGGTTACCTTCTCTTTTCTCAATACCTTTACCTCGACATTCCATATCTTCTTGCTATCAAAGATGGTTACATAAACAGGAGCACCAACCATAAGGTTAAGGGTTCTTATATAATAAAAACTTGATATTGGATCAAAAACAGAGGCTGGCACATCAAACTCTTTTTTTTCTTTTCCAAGATGGTCTATGTAGATAGCCTTGTTATTATTACTATCAAAAATAACCTCCTTATCCCTCCTGTGCCTGCCCTCTCGTATCTTGAGTCTGTAGTTGAATGGCT
>JAGUWT010000144.1 GCA_020062205.1 Thermodesulfovibrionales bacterium | reverse complement strand
CGGTTTTTCTTCTAGAGAGGTGGCTTTACCCTGCTCATCAAAGTCAACGACCCCGTAACGTTCAGGATCATGAACGTGATAAGCAAAAACCGTTGCACCTTCACTTTTTGCTGCTGAACGTCTAAGCTGTTGTTGTAAATCATGACCGTAAAAAATATTATCCCCTAATACGAGTGCGGAAAGATCATGACCGATAAACTCACGACCAATAATAAAGGCTTGTGCTAAACCATCAGGAGAAGGCTGGACGGCATATTGCAGATTTAAGCCCCAGTCGCTACCGTCACCGAGCAATTGCTCGAAACGCGGAGTATCTTGTGGGGTAGATATAATCAAAATATCGCGGATACCTGCCAACATTAGGGTGCTGAGCGGGTAATAAATCATGGGTTTGTCGTAAATAGGTAGTAACTGTTTGGAAACGGCTTTGGTGACAGGATAAAGGCGTGTACCAGAGCCACCTGCTAGAATGATGCCTTTGCGGGACATTAATATATTCCTTAGTGTTTGTTAACCCTTAAGTAGGGTATCCAGTGTTCTCAATACATGATGTCGCCAATCTGGTAAAGATATGCTAAATGTTGTAGATAATTTGGTCGTATCTAAACATGAATTGAGGGGACGACGTGCGGGTGTTGGGTATTCCACGGTAGGAATAGCGTGTACGTTAGTGGGGGTAGTCTGCAAACTCCAACCATAATGAAGTGCTTGCTCTAAAACTATGATTGCATAAGCGTGCCAGTTGGTCTGACCTGTTGGGGTGAGGTTATAAATACCACTAGCCGTTTGAGCAAGCTCGTTGTCATGGTGCAGGCGGTACAGGCTAAGGGCGGTGAGATCGGCGATTAACTCGGCACTGGTCGGAACGCCAAGTTGATCGTGAATAACCCGTAGCTCATGACGTTCTTGCGCCAAACGTAACATTGTTTTTGCGAAGTTATTGCCGCGTGAGGCATATACCCAACTGGTGCGGAAAATCAGGTGGTTGCAGCCGCTGGCTGTAATCACTTGTTCGCCCTCCAGTTTTGTTTGCCCGTATACGCTTAAGGGGGCTGTCGGGTCTGTTTCGATGTAGGCTCCCGTTTTACTGCCATCAAAGACGTAATCGGTTGAGTAATGGATTAGCCAAGCACCAAGCAG
Source organism: Thermodesulfovibrionales bacterium (assembly GCA_020062205.1). GTDB lineage: Bacteria > Nitrospirota > Thermodesulfovibrionia > Thermodesulfovibrionales > SM23-35 > VGWY01. Next base: position 11,753 of record JAGUWT010000144.1, on the reverse strand, counting down.
TTTGGCTTCAGTCGCCATGATGGATACAGCATCGGCGTTAATACGCCTTGCGGTGATTTCATCGGTTTCAGCCTTGTCAACGGCGGTATAAGCCGCCGCATTGACAATGACTGTTGGTTTAACTTCCCGGATAGTCTTCTGGACGGTACTGAGATCTGCTATGTCGACTTGCTGGCGTGTGTAGGCATGAATTTTGCCTAAAGGAGCTAATGCCCGCTGTAATTCCCAACCAACTTGCCCGTTAGCACCAAAGATCAGGAAAGTGGGGTTAGCGACTGGCATAGTTTTGATCCACCCAGTTGCGGTATTCACCACTGAGAACGTGCTGAACCCAGTCTTGATTGTCCAGATACCATTGCACGGTTTTACGGATGCCAGTCTGGAAGGTTTCGGCAGGTCGCCAGCCGAGTTCGCGCTCGATTTTACGGGCATTAATCGCGTAACGGCGGTCATGACCGGGGCGATCCTTGACATAGGTTATTAGGCGGGCGTAAGGGCCAGCGGGATCAGGGCGCAGTTCATCCAACAGGGTACAGATGGTGTTGACGATTTCGATATTGGGCATTTCGTTCCAGCCGCCGATGTTGTACACCTCGCCGACTTTACCTGCCTCCAGTACACGGCGGATGGCAGAACAATGGTCACCAACGTATAGCCAGTCACGTACTTGCATACCGTCACCGTAAATTGGCAGGGGCTTGCCTGCCAAGGCATTGGCGATGACCAGCGGGATCAGTTTTTCAGGGAACTGGTAGGGGCCATAGTTGTTGGAACAGTTGGTGGTCAAAACCGGCAAGCCGTAAGTATGGTGATATGCTCGCACTAAATGGTCAGAAGCTGCCTTGCTGGCTGAGTAGGGGCTGTTGGGTTCATAACGGTTTTGTTCAGTGAAAGGATCATCATCGGGTTTGAGTGAGCCGTAGACTTCATCTGTTGATACATGTAGGAACCGAAAGGCGGTTTTCTCATCTTCCGGTAACGCTTGCCAATAGATACGGGTTGTTTCTAGTAGGTTGAAAGTACCAACAATGTTAGTCTGGATAAATTCCCCAGGACCATGAATAGAGCGGTCAACGTGGCTTTCTGCTGCAAAGTTGATAACGGTATGAGGGCGGTAGTCTCTGAAAAGTTGTTCAATAAGTGACTTATCACCTATGTCACCTTGCACAAAGTGATGGCGAGCATCACCTTCTAATGTAATTAAGTTTTGTCGATTACCTGCATAAGTCATTTTATCCAGATTGATAATTGACTGATTTGACATTGATAACCAGTCTAATACGAAATTTGCACCGATAAAGCCGATGCCGCCTGTTACAAATAACATTTAATGGATCCTTTCGAGAAAAATTCAGACTTACGCATCGCCACCAAATAGATCCCGACTGTACACCTTCTCTAGTACATCCGATAAATCATCAGTAACCCGATTTGCGACAATTACATCGGCCTGCTGTTTAAACCTTATCAAATCCTTAATCACTGGGGAAGAGTAGAAGTCCTTCTGTGGGAGTGCTGGCTCATACACAACTACCTTAATACCTTTGGCCTTGATACGCTTCATAATACCCTGGATGCTGGAGGCGCGGAAATTGTCTGATCCCGCCTTCATCACCAGTCGGTAAATACCCACAGTTGACGGGTTGCGGCGCAGGATGCCATCAGCAATGAAGTCTTTGCGGGTACGGTTGGCTTCGACAATGGCGTGGATGAGGTTTTGGGGTACATCATGGTAATTGGCTAGCAGTTGTTTGGTGTCTTTTGGCAAGCAGTAACCACCATAGCCAAAGCTGGGGTTGTTATAGTGGCTACCAATGCGCGGATCTAGGCAGACACCTTCAATGATATGACGGCTATCCAGCCCGTGGGTTGCGGCATAGCTGTCCAGCTCATTGAAGTAGGCGACACGCATGGCTAGATAGGTGTTGGCAAACAGCTTGATGGCCTCGGCTTCGGTGCTGTCGGTAAAGAGTGTGGGAATATCCTGTTTGATTGCCCCTTGCTTGAGGAGATTGGCAAAGGTTTCTGCCCGGACGGAGCGTTCACCCACGATAATGCGGGAAGGGTAGAGGTTGTCGTATAGTGCTTTGCCTTCACGTAGGAACTCAGGGGAGAATATCAGGTTTTCAGTGCCTAGCAGTTCCCGTGTACGTGCTGTATAGCCCACCGGAACGGTAGATTTGATCACCATTACTGCCTTTGGGTTAATTGCAAGCACATCGCGGATCACGGCTTCAATAGATTTGGTGTTGAAATAATTGGTTTTCGGATCGTAGTCGGTAGGTGTGGCAATAATTACATAATCGGCGTCCTGATAAGCTTCTTTTTTGTCTAGTGTCGCGCGAAACTTCAGGGACTTGTGCTGAAGGAACTCCTCAATCTCGGCATCCTCAATGGGTGATTGCTTGCGATTGAGCATCGCCACCTTTTCGGCGACGATATCCAAAGCAACCACTTCATGATGCTGCGCAAGCAGCATGGCGTTGGATAGACCCACATAGCCTGTTCCAGCGATAGCGATTTTCATTTTAAATCAATTCCTTTCTGTGATTCATCCCATCAAAACTAGACATAAATATACCTTGTGAGGTGTTTTGTGTTCTGCGAACTATCTAGCATAGGTGCTGAAAAGTTGGTGGGTTATGCACTTATTACTTGAATTCACGACCCCCTATTTTTAGGCAGTCTCTAATTTTTTTTATATATAAATCTTCTTCATGAATAGATGGTTCTAAAACCGCACCCTCCGCCCATTCATTCCATGCATTAATAAATATAAATGGCTCAATGATTTTCTTTTCTTTATATTTTTTCTTGGTTATTTCCATTGCTTTTGCAAACCAATATTCAAATTTTTCTGGTGTGCTGCCTATTAAAATGTGTGCGTTTTTAGCGCGTCTCGGAGAGTTGTCCCAGTCGGGGCAAACACTCAATATGGTTTTTTGAAAAACTTCATGTCCACTTAATGAACTTTCTATTACTTTCTCATATGACTCAAAATAATCTTTTTTAGTTGGATCAAATGGATGAATTAGTGAGGTTTCCATAAGTTCCCGTTTTTTTTGTCTAGGTATTCTATGTGGCGGAAACTGTACTACGAAATCAAGTTCATTAACTATTTCAGTAGTAATATTATGATTATAGACTCCTCCAATTATAAGTTCTTTTTTTGTTTTCAGAAGAATGGCTTCTTTAAGCATTTTAATCCATTCTTTATGGTTTGGGATTTTATCAACTTGATAGATCATAAAGATTGGCTTGCCATAATGTTCCAAATAGTTTTTATTATGCATTGCAATTAACAAATCATCTACAATACCATTAAACGTGACTTGATCATATTCTTGTGTGAGTATTTGTTCATCAGTCTCACCATCCCATGCCCTTGTCCAGCTTTCATTCGCCCAACAATAACAATATGGGATTACATCATTAAGCAGTTGATAGTTGTCAACAGGTACATTCAATTCTCGATGATTTCCAAACCTATAATAATAAAAACAAAAGCTATAAATTCCATGTTCTCTGGCATAATCAGATTGTTGTTTCATAATTTCTTTAAGTCGTAAATCATAAAAACCAAATTTTGTTGGAATTTTTGGCTGTTTGTGTTCAGTAAATCTTGGTTTTGCCTTACTAACATTCATCCACTCTGTAAAACCCTCCCCCCAATTTTTATTATTAGTTGCCGTCGGATAAAATTGAGGTAGATAAAAACAGACTGGTTTGATATCACTCACTTTCGAATTTAATATTTTGTCGACCAAATCAATTAACGCAGGCTTTTCTATAGATAATAAAGGTATTGAAAATTCTTGTGGATTTTCAATAGTGCGTTCAAGAGATAAAAGTATGTTCCCTTTGTCTAAAATATATGTATTTATTATGTCGTTTTTATATCTATTTTCAGTCAAAACCATAGGGTAAACTTTAGCGTTTATAAACTCCATTATGCTGATTTGCAAGGTACATTCGGTTGTGTTTTCATCATCCACTATAAGTGCGAACGTTATTTTGGTTAAGTCAATGTTTTTCTCAATGTGTTTGGCATAGTTGTCAGTTTTTGTAATCGCTATATTTTTGAGCCATGGTTCTTTAAGCTCAGGAGAAATATTTCCTGCAACAATCAATTCAAATTTATTTTTGTATTTATGATAAAGACTCTGAAAAGCTTTGTAAAAAATTCTATATGTACTGCTTGATTTAGTAAGATCACCGATATATAAATACCTCACAATATCATTCTCAATTTTTTTTGCATAATATTGTTTTTTCCAAATCCTAGCGTCTAATTCTGTAGGTGCTATATTCTTAACTGCATTTGACTCTACTATAAACTCTTTTTCTTGATGTTCTGAAAAGAATAAAATATTGGTTATATTTTTTAAAACTATTTCTTTTTTTATATCATCAAACTTTGAAAATTCTTGCGCATTCAGATCCATATCTAATACAAAAGTTGTTTCATACTGATTTTTTAAATCTTCAAGTTTTTTGCAATTAATTTCATTCAAAGAACTGCTTTGAATGAAGCATAAGTCACATGAATGAAAATTATGCCCATTCTCAAAGCTGCTGTTAATTATTTTTATGTCATATAAGCCTTCAGCATATGTGCATGTTAGAGGGTATATTAACCTATAGTAAGCACTTTTATTTAAAGTTTCATTATTTGATATTAATAAATTAATTTTATATTTTTTATGTTTTTGAATGGTATTTAAATCGCTTTTTAGTCCTATTAGTTTGAAAGTGTCATAAACAATCTCTTTGGCTCTTGATTCAAAGGAGTGATATAAATTCACATCGCTTTGTAACTCATTTGAGTGCATGGTAAAGTCAAAATTGTTTAAAGCTTTTTTTAGCTCCTCCTTGCTTTTTATCATTTTAACTTTGTTTTTAAATAAAATATTTATAGACTCTAGGTGGTCTGATATTAAATTACCACCACAAGATAACACATCGAAAATTCTATTTGATATAAATCCAAAATCTTTCATTGAATCCCAATGATCATTTAAGATTACTCCATAACTACTGTAAAATTCTTTTATCTTGCTGTTATCAATGTAATGACCTTTTATAAATTTTTTTGGTACAAAATCCTCCCAATTAGTTCCATATATTTCTATCTCATAATTTAGCTCTATACACCATTTAACTATATTTCGGTAAATCTTTCTTGAGTTTCCAATAAATAATATCTTTTTATTTTTAATTGGATTGTTTATGGGTGTATGGATTTCAGTAGCTTGCAATAATGCTTTAACATTCGTTTTTTTATTAATAATCAAACTTAATAAATCGGCATATGAATTAGATGCGATATAAACTAAATTAAACTGTTCATATTCATGATAAAGAATTTTATCAGGATGGCTAATATTCCAAAGAATATTTATTTGACCTTTTTGAGGCTTATACTCCCGAAGTCCTCTAAGGACTATTACAACTCTATCGTGACGCTGGTTGTATTTATACCAGTCCTCATAGTTATCAATCCTAACAATACAATTGAATTTCTCTAAAGCTTTCTTTAGCGATATTGCATAATGATAATCACCCCATTCATTTTTTTCTCCTTCGGGACTTGGAGCTTTAATCGCTATTTTTAATTTTAAATTGTTTACTACCTCTTCACGATTGTAATTGAATTTATTTTTTAAATAAACGATATCGCCATAAATAATTGGTTCATCATCTGTGATTCTATGTTTTTCTGTTTTTTCATCTAAGTAAATGCAACCTATAAATGGTGCATAACTTGTTCTATGATTTTTTGTATATCTAAGGATTAAGTCCCAGTCTACAGCTCTTTTTATATTCTCATCAAACCCCCCTAAAGATAACAGTTCTCGTTTATGTATAAAAATATTCATATCAATATAATTAGATTTAATGCATTCATCCCAATCGAATCTTGCCCCTCGATACCCTAAAATTTCACCAGTTGAGTTTATTATTTTAGTTCCTGAATATGCACATTCTAAGTTTCTAGTTATTAAAAATACAACCATCACTAGTAAATAATCTTCAGTCCATTTATTATCGGAGTCTAAATATGCAATAATACTACCGCTTGATGCCTCGATTGCTTTATTTCTAGCTCCTGAAACACCTTTATGTTCACCAAATAGTACTTGTATTCGTTTATCATTTGTATAATTTTGTAGTATATTTTTCGTATTGTCTGTGCTTCCATCATCAACAATCAAAAGCTCCCAATTTTGATGAGACTGGTTTATTATTGAATTTATAGCTTGAATGATTGTTTTAGCACGATTATACGTGGGCATAATTATACTTATTTTAATGTCCTTATATTTATCACTGCTTTCTTTATAGGTGCTATAAATACTGTTTACAAAATTTGATTCTAGCTCTTCATTAAATCTTTCATAAAATCTTTGGATCTCATTATTTGAAATTTTATTTTCAAAATGGATGTTTTTATTTTTTGATTCGCTAGAGCTATCGTCATTAATTCCATGTTTTTCTCTTAATATTTTTAAATTAATTTCTACTATATGTGATAATTCTGGCATGATTGCTTGCATTTTTTTATATAGAAAAAATGCTTCGTCATATTTTTTTTGTTTAAATGCTTCATTTGCTTTTTTTAATAAACTCATTTTTAAATTTCCATTTAATTAACGGCAACTCCCGCTATCCGCCCGGAATCCGAATTTTACAAGCTTGCTACTGCTTTGATTTTTGCAGGAGCAACCACCCACCTCAAGCCCTAAAAGCTTGCCAACATACCGCCTGACCTTGCACAACCACGGGATGCCATTAAACAAACCGTTTTCGAGTACATCGAAAACGATTACAACCGTAACAGCTTACACAGCACATTGGGCTATCTCAGCCCGTTGGACTTTGAAGCACAATTCCTCACAAGTTGAGGTGTCCGGGTTTAAGGGGCTAGATTAGTTCCCTTATGCTGCGATGCGAGTATTCTCGCCAGAAGCTGCTATCTTTTTCTGCATACTATGACCTCCGTGTACTCACCAAGAATACCTAGGTGTTTATTAACAAAGCGATTAATTTCTACTGAAAAAGATGTCCAATAAGCAATAAGTGAATGAATATCGTAGCCATAATCCCAAGTTACAAGTGCACCATTCTCATCAATAGGATTTCCATGATACTCAGGTGGAGATTTTAAGTATTCAATTGAACCATTATCGTTTAGCTTTGCTAATTGTATTGCAGCATCAACTTGATATTTGCGAATGGGGAAAGTTGAGATATATACCCCCCCTGGTTTAAGGGTTCGATAAATATCTTTGAACATTGCTTCAGGGTTAAAGACATGCTCAGTGACATCTAGAGATAAGATCAAGTCGAAGCTCTCATCCTCAAATGTTGTTGACTCTATATTTTCATTTCTCCATCCATCAACTATACTTCCGAATGGTTTTTTTGGATAAAAATGACTCCCAATATAGTTCTTGCATTCCGAGCGGATTTTCATCGATATGCCACGATTCATCGGTGAAGATTCATGCACTGCCATTTCTCTCCAGCTCGGAATTTCACGATGAAGTACATGAGCTAATGCTCTCTCGCGAGGAGCCGAACCATTCTTACAGCTTTGGCAAAACAGCGTGTCTCTATACCAATTACCTTTGGCAATGAATTTAGCTGATGCCTCACAGATCGGGCAATACCCATCAATTTCCAAATAGTGAGATTCTTTACTCATGGGAACCTCTAAAAACCCGGCGTATTGCAGTGGTTAGCGTTGGCCTATCGGCATTTTGTTAAAAACACCAACTCATCTCAATTTTTAGGTCGTTTTCCCGCATTTTTGCGGATTTTTCGGGGATTTCCCCTCAAATAGGCACAACTCCGTTTGCTTTGAGCGAACAAAGCCGCCGCAGGTTATATACGGTTGCCTTGATGCTGAGTCCGAATACTGCCCGTGCCAACCCAATGCTGCGGATGGCCTTACCCCCCATCGCACAGATTGACCCAAACACATGCTCAACCCGTGCGCGGGGTCTGGCGATGCGGGTGTTGCGGCGCTTCTGGCAGTCGGATTGCGGCTTGCCTTTCTTGGCTTTGTGCTGAATGTGTAACCGCCAGCTACCTTGGTTGAGGCGTTGTTCACGGGATTGGTCTTCGTAACCTTTGTCCGCCCATACGTCACGGCTGGTGTTGGCTCGGTCAAGCACCGCTTCAAAATGGTTGGTGTCATGTTCTTTGGCGGTGCTGATGTGGCGTTTGCGGATGAGCTTGTATTTCCGATCGGCACTGATACTGAGTTTGTAGCCGTGGTAGCTTTTGCCGTGTTTTTTCGTCCAGCTTGCTTCCGTATCCTTTTGGCGACGTTGGGCAGGTGTCCAGCCAGCGGGTGTTGCCGCTTGTTCCAACAGCGCTTTTTCTTCTTTGTGGAAATGTTGTTTAGGGGCTTCCACCAGCGTGGCATCGACGATTTGACCACCACGGGCAATAAAACCGTGCTGTTGTAACTGCCGTTGGACGGCATCAAACAGGGCATCCGCGCCACACCTGCCGCGCTGATCCGTTCACGGAACACCCATAAAGTGTTGGCATCCGGGATCGTGCTGGAATGCCGCAGGCCACAGAAGCGTTGGAACGACAGTCGGTCAAGCAATTGGTATTCCAATGCCTCGTCCGACAGGTTGTACAGGTGTTGCAATACCAAGACCCGTACCATCAGTTCCGTTGGGTAGGGTGGACGGCCTCCTCGCTTGTCACTGGGGCGTGGGGCGATGTGGTCGATTTCTGCTGCCAAGGCGACAAAGTTGACGTGCTGGTTCAGCGTGGACAGCAGGTCGCCCTTGCAGTCGAGTTTCTGTTCGCGCTCTTCGGCGGCAAACAGGCTGGTTTTGATGGCACTTTTCTTGGGCATGGCTAGTAACGAGGTCGTTGGCTCGGATGGGAATTTTCTCACATTTGTGTGGGGTTCAGTGGGTTTTTAGAGGTTCCCTCATGTGAGCTCCATTCTTTAATAAGTTGTGAATTCAAGTAATAAGTGGGTCATGATCTTGCATTGGCGCATCCCTTCGATGAAAAAGGGGGGCTTATCAGGCGGCTGTATTTGAGAGTTAATCGTTCGCCATTTTGCCCTAGTCCCTATGTCAGTCTAGGAGACTACCAGAACGGAGTATCCATAAAACACCATTAAGAAAGTGACGACAACTTTCAGGATGAGCCGCGTAAACACGCGAATGAGTACGTAAAAACTTATATAGCAATGACCATTGATCATCTGTCAGATAGTAGCGGTTTATCGAAGCACCTTGAAATCCAATAGATTTAACCAATCTAACCCTCAAAATATTAACAGAATCTAGTACTTATTTTTCTACCACAAACGTAATATCTATTAATAAAATTGGTTGAAAAATGTTTTTATGAGCAATATCCCCATCCGGCTGGTCATTATTTTGAACCAACAGAGTTAATACTTGCTCTTGTTGCCAACGAATTCGGTCAATGATCGGTTCGGCTTGACCTACGGATTCACCCCACAAGGTATACTGTTGCTCTGGTGCAAAGTCATATTCTGGAATTTGTAAAATGGTAGCGGTGAGTTTTTGCTGGGTTTCACTGCCACGGTGGATCACTATCACATTATCATTTGAGTCAATCACAATCTCTGGTCGGCTAATCGGAATTTTTAAGGTACCGCCACCTGCCAGTTTAAAAGTGGTCTGGTGATTGGAAATGATTTTGCACCGCCACTGTGTACCATTAAACCAAAGGTGCTGGTATTGCGGGATTTTTTGAGAGTCATTGGCGTAAAATACAATGTGGGGATAACCTTTGGAATCCAATGCCATGGACGTTTGGTTAATGTGGTTTGATCCGGGTGCAATTGGCCAAACGGTTTCACTATTGACCTGTGTTATAGGTAATTTATAAGGTTGATCTTGCGAGGTAAACCAGTTAAACCCATTATCATGCGTTTTGGCGTAATCAATATTAAGATTAGTGATGAGCTGCTCTTCACTATAATAATCAATTCGCCATGTAAAAGATAAATGCAAACAGCCATCTTGATCCATAACTGGATGATTCCAATAGGGATTGCTAGTCCAAGGTTTGTTGTTAGATCCACTTAATATCGAGTTTGGATAGTCAAACCAACTTTGTAAGGCTTCGTCATAATATTTTAGGTAGGCAGTGCCTTGCTTCCAATTGCCATCTCGATAGAGAATCAATAGCGGTGAATGATTGTGTGGCAAAATAAAGGTAGGGTATGTGACCTTTTGTTCATTTTTACCAGTCATAGGAAGTTGATCAGTCCAGCCATTGATGTCATGAGGTTGTAAGCTGCGGCGATAATTCAATTGGTTTCCATGATGGTCATAACATATATGAATATGGCCTGCTCGATCTATACCTAGACTAATGCTGTTATGAGCGTCTTTTAAATTATATTCACCTGCAATATCGGATTGCTCAATCGTATTGATTTGCAAACAGCGTTTAATGACCCTTAATGTTTTGTTATCGACATAAAATGCCATGTATTGGTTTTTTTCTGCGGTGAAGATGGCGTGGTGACGGAAAATAACTGTGTTGATACTATTACCAGCCCAAGCATCGCCTAAATCTATTTTTTTTAAAATTTCAGGTTCATATGCTTTAGTTTTTTTCGACTGCTCCTTATAACTCCAACCAGTGATAATGCCAATCTGAGAAAGCTGCTCAATTTTTCTTGCTTTAATGCTGTGAGTTGTGTTTTTACCGCTTAAGCCCATTTCTATGGATTGAGTAAAATGCATTTCGGCTTGTTGAGTTTCACCAAGGATAGCTCTAGCTTTGCCGAGGGTGTTGAATACGCCGGACACAAGTAAGCGGGCAGTTTGTTCACTAGACGGCACAGGAATGCCTTTTAGGGTGCGTTGGGCTTCTTCGATTTCGCCCAGTTGTAATTGGGCACTAGCTTTGATGGCGATATGTTCTTCGCTGGTGTATTGCTGGGTATTAAGTTGTGCCAGATGTATCCAGTCGCCAAATTGCCAGAGTGTGTAGAGTTCGAGGTTTTGATCTGTTTGCGCGATGCTCAGTCTTGGGTGCTGGGTTTCAACCCCACAGCTTTCTTCGATTGTAGAGGGAAGTGTGCCGTGCTTGAGTTGCACGCCAGTTATGGGGTTATTGCCGGGTAGCTGTCGCATGTGGCGGGGCATTTCACTGGATTTTCTTTTTTTGTTACGACTCATTTCATTAGCCTCTGGGAAATTGAAACGGGTTGTTCTGAAAAAATATATCTTTGATTAGGGTGATTTGTGCCTCTGCCTTAATCAGCTCCGCTTTAAGTAGATCTAGTTGTGTCTGCTTGTCATGATGTTGTTTTTGCAGTGCATTATATTTGCCTTGCAGCTCGTTAAGTTTGTGGGTTTGGATTTGTTTGTGATCACTAAATTCTTTTACCATTTTTTCTTTTACATCTTTTTGTTCGTTGCGTTCTTTTTTAATTCGCTCACATTCTTGTTTATGGGCTTCTTGCGCATCGGCTTTGGTTTGCTGGAGTGCAGTTAATTGTTTGTCCACTTCCGCTTTGGCGTTTTGCAGGGTGATGAGTTGCTGCTGGCGTTCGCTGGCGAGTTTGGTTTGTTCGTCCCATGCTTGTGTCAGGCTTTGCGTTTTGGCTTGCTGTTCACGGTTGGCCTTGTCGGTTTCGGCTTTGGCTTGTTGTAGTGCCGCTAATTGCTTGTCGGTTTCGTTTTTAGCCTGTTGCAGTGCCGCTAATTGCTTGTCAGTTTCTGCTTTGG
>JAGUWT010000234.1 GCA_020062205.1 Thermodesulfovibrionales bacterium | reverse complement strand
TTTTTGAGAAAGGTAAAACCAGAAATTCTGGAGGTGGGAAGATGATAATTAATTTCAAATTTCAACCCCGAATCAAGTTCGGGGCAAATCTCAAATCCCAAATCTTTAATTTTGCATTTTTCATTTTAATATTTGCATTTTGCATTATCACTAATGCCTATGCCCATAAAGTAAACATCTATGCCTATGCGGAGAATGGCATGGTTCATTCAGATAGTTATTTTGTTGACGGTACAAAATGCAAAAATTCAATAGTAGAGGTTTTTGATGAAAAGAGTGGAACCAAACTCCTTGAAGGTAAAACTGATGAAAATGGAAAGTTCTCATTTAAAATCCCTAAGACTACACCTTTAAAACTTGTCCTCCATGCGAGCATGGGACACCAGGCTGAATATACCCTTGGTGAGGATGAGGTGAAAGAAGCAACAGGTGCAGGAAAGGCACTTAAGACACCTGCTGTGAAGACACCTGTAAGATCGGTGGATAGACCTCCCGCAAAGATTTCAGAAAAGGCACCTGCTGGTGTATCCGAAATAAGAGGTTTATCTGAATCCGCAATCGAAGCAATCGTTGAGAGTGCTGTCGAAAAGAAGCTACAACCAGTGATTAGGATGCTTGCCGAATTACGGGAAAAGAGCGAAAGTCCAGGTATTACTGAGATAATTGGTGGCATTGGTTACATTATAGGGATTCTGGGAATTATAGCGTATTTCAAAGCCAAAAAAGTAAGGAAAGACTGATATGCATCTTGAGGAATTTGCAGAAGGTAACTCTTTTTTGCACAGGCTTGATCCAAGAGTTAAGTTTATAACCGCCATTCCCTTCATCTTTCTCATTGCCCTGATGAAGGGCGTAAAGGGTCCGCTTACCGGATTGTTCATATCCAGCTTTATGATAGCCTTAGCAGGCATCAGTGTTAAAAAACTTCTTGGGAGATTGATTGTTGTAAATGCCTTTGTCTTTTTGCTCTGGATATTCCTTCCCTTCAGCATCCCGGGAGATTCGATCCTTCATATAGGTTCCTTAAAAGCTACACGAGAGGGTTTTCTTTATGTCCTTTCCATTACACTCAAGGCCAATGCCATAGTACTTGCAACCATTGCGATCCTCGGGACATCAGAGGTCTTTTCCCTTGCCCATGCCCTTGTTCATATCAAAATACCTGATAAGTTAATTCACCTATTCTTTTTCTTTTACAGATATATCAGCGTTCTTCATGAAGAATATACAAGATTAAAAAATGCTATGGCCATCAGAAGTTTCAGGCCGAGGACAAATATCCATACTTACAAAACCTATGCCTATCTTGTAGGGATGCTTATTGTAAGAAGTTATGAGCGAGCTCAGAGGATTTACAAGGCAATGCTGTGCAGAGGCTTTAATGGAAATTTCAATATAATGAGCCATTTCAAACTTAAAAAGATAGACATGGTATTTGGCCTTTTGATGTCTATGATAACACTTATAATGGGACTTATATTTATTGCAGGGCTAATTTTATGAGCAGCAAATATTTTATAGATATAAAGAACCTGAGTTTTAGCTATCCGAATGGGGAAAATGTATTTAATGGTTTAAATTTTTCCCTTAAAAAGGGAGATAAAATTGGTCTTACAGGTTCTAATGGTGCTGGCAAGACGACATTGTTTCATCTAATAATGGGGCTTTTAAAACCAAACTCCGGAGAGATAGAGATATTTGGAAACCTCAGGAAGGAGGAAAAAGACTTTACAGAGGTGAGGCAGAGGATTGGCCTCCTGTTTCAGGATTCAGATGACCAGCTCTTCTGCCCTACTGTTGAAGAGGATGTTGCTTTTGGGCCATTGAATCTTGGAAAGTCTCAAGAAGAGGCAAGAAGCATCGTTAGGGAGACCTGCGAGAGATTAGGACTTAAGGGTTTTGAAGAACGGATTACACATCGCCTTTCAGGAGGAGAAAAAAGGCTTGTTGCACTCGCTACTGTTGTTGCAATGAATCCTGAGTGCCTTTTGCTTGATGAACCATCTACTGGACTTGATGAGATGAGCACAGAGAGGTTCTTAAAATATCTAAAGGAATATTCAGATACATATATAATCATCAGCCAGGATCATGGATTTTTAAAAGATGTGGCTGATAAAATTTACAGGCTTAAGGATAGTAGAATAGAAGTGCAGGGTAACAAAAGCCAAAAATTGATCGAATAGGCGCTTTTTTGAAGAAGCCATAAAGGTATTATAGCAAACGCATTAAGTAAGTTGACATAACCCTTTAATGTTGTCATTCCCGCCTGTCGGGAATCCTTCCGACTTGTTCGGAATCCTTCCAAAGAAAGATTCTGGACAAGCCAGAATGACAGGAAATGTAACATTACTTATTTCGTTTACTATAGTTAAGCTCTGAAGAGCTAAAAATAAAGTATTCAGAAAAGGCCATGAAGGCCAAGCACCATGAAGGTGGGCTTTTATGGCTTTTTTGTTTAGAGATTTATGAAAAAAAAGATTTGTAAAGAGGAGATTAAAATGGATGATTTAGAAAAACTAAGGCATCTTATCGGACACTGGATTGAACATGGGCGTGAGCATGCCATCGCCTATGAAGAGTGGGCAAAAAAGATTCAGCACCTTGATGGCGGAGCAGAAATAGCATCTGCTCTTATAGAAGCTGCAAAAAAGTTATATGAATCAGTAGAGTGTCTTATGACATTGCCGCATGAACACAGCCATCACGGGCATCATCATGATTAAGACAATAATCGTTACTGGCGGTGCAGGTTTTATTGGCAGCAATATAGTCAAAAGGCTGAA
>JAGUWT010000261.1 GCA_020062205.1 Thermodesulfovibrionales bacterium | reverse complement strand
TATATATAAAAGACGGGGATATTGTATACGCCATATCCAATCAGGAAGAGGACAGTCTCGCAGAGATCCTGCTCAAATCTGGCAAAATCACTGTTGACCAGTATTATCAATCAGTTGATCTCACAAAGAGGACAGGGAAAACGCAAGCAGCGGTTTTTGTTGAACTTGGTTATCTGAAACCAATAGATATCATCTGGGCAGCAAGGCATCAGGTTGACAAGATTATCATGAGCCTCTTTCAATGGGAGGATGGTGAATTCGAATTTACAGAAGACACAATCTCTCCAGAGGAAGTAATATCCATGAAACTGAATCCTGTTGACCTCATCTATCGTGGAATAAAGAGAATAAATAGCCCTGTACATATAAGCAATATCTGTCCACCTATGGATGTAATACCCAACTACCGCACTGATCCTATGGATGTATTGCAGGATATACAACTTGACGATTCGGATAAAACTATTCTCTTCTCCATAAATGGCAGTCGAACGATCCATGAGATACTTTCCATCTCACTGGAAGATTCTTTCCAGACCATGAAGACCATCTGTGCCTTTTTCCACACAGGAATCATTGAAATAACAAAAAGCAAGGGAGCAGGTGAGGATGCTCCAGAGATACCCCGGGAGGTTATCAAAAAGATCGAGGATACTTACAGCAAATATGAAAAGATGGGGTATTACGGGATTCTTGACCTTACAGAGTCTGCAACACAAGATGAGATAAAAAAGGCATATTACAGAGAAGTCAAGGAATTTCATCCTGACGGATATTCTTATCTTATGTCGAGTGCTCTCAAAGATAAGCTCAATAGAATTTTTACATTCATAAACCAGGCATATAAAACTCTTTCTGATCCTGAAAAGAAAAGAGAATATGACCGACAGCTTTCCCCGAAATCCGAACGCACCATTTCCAGTGCTGAGCGTGCAAAGGCAAAATTCCGGGAGGCTGTGAGCGAATATAAGAAAAATAATTTTGCTCAGGCAGCAGATCTTTTTAATCAGGCTGTCTTTCTTGACAGCTCTGTGGCAAAATACCATTACTATCATGGATTAACTCTGAATAAGCTCGGTAAAATCAAAGAGGCAGGCTGGGCAATCGAGAAGGCGCTTGGCATTGATCCCTCCAATGCCGATTATCTGGCGGAACTGGGAAATATTTTTCTCCGGCTTGGCTTCACCTTAAGGGCGAAAAGTACTTTAGAAAAGGCAATCAAATTTGACCCAACGAATGACAGGGCAGCCGAGGTTCTCCAGAAGATTCGAAATCTTCCCCGAACCTGAATGGGAAGGTTTGATCGACGCACTGATCATTCACAAGGGAACAGCGTTTCTTATTGGTGCAACCGATTCAGGCAAATCAACCTTATCGCAATATCTCATAGAAAGGCTTATATCAAAAAATATTATTACTGCCCTAATTGATTCTGATATTGGCCAATCATCCCTCGGTTTACCTGGTACCATCAGCGCAAAGATATTGAAAACAGAAAAAGACATCGAAGACTTTATTGCCGAAAAATTCTTCTTTATTGGTTCACTGAATCCTGCGCAGAAAATATCCCTGATGATAGAAGGCACTAAAAAAATGATTCGTATGGTCAGGCCAGTCTCTGAGATTATCCTTGTTGATACCACAGGTCTTATTCAGGGCGAGATCGGCAAGGTATTAAAGATAGGAAAGGTCAAAGCAGTAAAACCCGATCATATTATTGCTGTTCAAAGGCATGATGAACTTGAACATATACTTACCTTACTCGAAGATGTTCCTATCTATCGGGTTAATGTTTCTCGAATGGCAAGGGAGAGGAGCAGGGAGGCTCGCATGAGATACAGAAGAGATAGATTCCATGAATATTTCGATGAAGAAAAGGTTCATGAATTTTTGTTAGACGATGTTGATTTTTTCCACAATGGTAAGCCTTTCAGGCCAATGAGAACAGACTTTCAGGAAGGAACCTTGATTGGTCTGAATCATCAAGAAGAAACACTGGCACTTGGAATCCTTCTCGAGCTTGATAGCCATTCTGTAGCATTCAAATCCCCTCTAAAGTCTGTTAAAGGGATTAATAGGGTAGTATTCGGGGACATAAATGTGAATGAGTAAGATAGTCTTCAAGAATATGATAATGAGATTCCATCAAAGGTATGGTATCATTATCCTATGGAAAAAAAGATTACCTATTTTGAAAAAACAGGGATAGAAAATACCGAAGCTTGCCTTACTATTGCTAAGAATGCAATCATTCATGAAGGATACAAGCACATCGTTGTTGCCTCGACAACAGGTGAAACAGGTTTTCTGTTTTCAGAGGTATTAAAAGAAATACCTGTAAACCTTGTCATTGTGACTCATTCAGCAGGATTTAAAAGTCCTAATATCATTGAGATGCCTGATGATATAAGGAAAAAGATTGAAGCACAGGGAGCAAAGGTCTTTGCAGGTTCAATGCTCACACACTCTATAGAGACTGCCTTTACACAAAAGTTCAGTGGCATGTATCCGACACTTATTGTTGCCAACACCTTGAGAAGGTTCGGAGAAGGATCAAAGGTATGCTGTGAGATTGTGATGATGGCTGTTGATGCTGGTCTTATCCCTGAAGGGGAAGAGGTGCTCGGAGTTGCAGGCACGGCAAGGGGTGCTGATACCGTTCTGGTTCTTAAGTCTGCTGCCTCAAAGAGATTCTTTGATCTGAAGGTTCTTGAGATACTCGCAAAACCACGGGTTTAACCCGGCAGAAATCCTCTCAGACTCAAAATAATGGCTTAAGAATATTTAACCCAAATTACGAAGGGTGTAGCCGCAAACTTTAGTTTGCGTGGATTTAAATAAATGTTTAATTTACTTTTTAGGTGATTTCAAACGCAGGCTAAAGCCTGCGACTACAATGCTTTACAATTATCCTTGCGTAATTCGGGGTTAATAGTTGGAGAGAGGTATTAGAGCCCTAAAGCCTCGATAATCCTTTTCTTCTGCCGTTCTATTACGTGCTGTCCATGTTCGAGATTCTTGATAATCTCCTTTTTCGCATCGTCAGACAGATCTCTGCCTTGTTCAACGATGTCTGTTATCTTATCCTTAACATCACTGGCAAAATCATTGATACTCTCAATGGCTTCTTCAACTAAATGCACTGTTTCTTTCTTAATGCGCCGTGCTGTCCTGGAAATATCCTTTCTTGTTTCCCGGCCTGATTTTGGTGCATATAGAAGTGCAATAAGGCCACCAATCGCACCACCTACTAAAAAAGCTGCTGCAATTTTTTTATACTCGTCATCCATAGTGTTCTCCTTTCTTGATACATTGTATTGTTTTTTCAACTTTAGCAGGTTTTAGGTACAGAGTCAACTTTTCCCTCCCC
>JAGUWT010000222.1 GCA_020062205.1 Thermodesulfovibrionales bacterium | reverse complement strand
TATCATGCACGGGTACTCCTTGCAAATAAAATTGAACAATTGATAAAAGGCAAGGAAAGTGAAAAGATACAAAGGATAGAGAAGATTCGCCGTCAAAAGCGAAAGCGATCGAAAAGGGCAAAAGAGAAAATGCTTGCTGGCAAGAGAATGGTATCCGCAAAGAAAAGACTTCGATTTGTTCGATTTGAAGAAGAAGAGTAGATACGGAGTGGTTTTATTCGGAGCTTTCAACCAGCATTCATGTAAAGGTCCAAAACCGTTTGTCAAGCCAAAACCGTTACATCTCGACACGTGTTAAAACTCCGTGTAATTTGTGTGATGGAAGCTGATAGAATTGGACAAAGGCAGGATTCAGCTTTTTTATAACTGAAAACACCTTCCAGATAATATTTCTGGTAGCTATGTCTTCAAGGCCGTAAAAGATTGTCTTTTCATCTATTCCTGCCTCTCTCAATAGCTCCTCTATATCAAAAACCTCCATGTATCCACATTGAATCTCAAATTGTCTCAACCCTTCAGCAAGGTCCTCCTTAAAGAATCCGGTAACGCCAAATGGGTCGTCTCTTTTCACAATGGAGACTAGGATGTTGTTTTCATAAATGATATTATTTGAAAACATGGTGTTCACAATATAGGGAGGCATCTCCTTTGTATCTCTCAGAAAGAAAAGAGCAGTTCCGCTACTTCTGCCTACACTATGATATATCTCTCGATATTTTTTGAGGAAGACACTTATACCCACAGGCTGAAGTGACCTGTAAAGTTTTTTCTGGCCAAAGGTATATATGATAATTATGGTGAATGGAATAGAAGCTATGATAATGGACCAGTAGCCACCGTGAGGTATCTTGAACAGGTTTGACCAAAAGAATACCGCAGCAACTAAAATTACGAACATTGCGATAGATGCCTTTAATTTTTTACCTTTTAAAAGGAATATCCATGTCATTAAAATGCCTGTAATAATCATGTCACCGTTGACCGCCAGACCATACGCTGCAGCGAGACGATGTGATGCACCAAACTCAAACATAATAAAGAGAACAGCAATAAGCAGAAACCAGTTCACAAAACCAATGTATATCTGTGACCTCAGTTCAGTGGATGTATAGTCCACCTTAAACAAGGGCATAACGCGAGTAGTAATACCCTGATAAACAATGGAGAACATCCCACTGATCATTGCCTGAGAGGCTATAATCGTCGCAATAATACTGAGAATGAGAAACGGGATATACAGTATCCGTGCCTGATGGAATATCATCCCGAAAAGAACACTCTTTGTATCTGGATGGGCAATAAGATATGCGCCCTGTCCAAAATAATTTAACAAAAGCGCAGCAAATACAAAATACCATGCTCTGAGAATAGGCCTTCGGCCTAAGTGTCCCATATCAGCATATAATGCCTCTCCACCTGTGGCACAGAGGATAACCTCAGAAAGCACCAAAAATCCCGTCATGCCATTTTCATAGAGGAATTTAAAGGCATAGTATGGATTTATAGCCTTTATGACAAAAGGCGCACTGAGAATTGATACAAATCCTGAAACAGACAATGCTAAAAACCACACAGTCATTAAAGGCCCAAATGCCTTTGCCACCTTTTCAGTCCCTTTCTTCTGGAAGGCAAACAATGTTATTGCAATGATAGCAGCGATAAGAATCAGTGTTTCCTGCCCTATATTCTCAAAGCCTGGTATGAGAAGTGAACCTTCAACAGCACTGAGTATGCTTATAGCAGGGGTAATGACACCATCACCAATAAGGAGGGATATACCAACAAAGGCAAGCAGCGTAACAAAAGATACCTTTCTTCCTGACTTTAAAAGAGGAATAAGTAATTCCTTTAGAACAATGGTTCCTCCCTCACCCTTTTTCCCAAGACTCATTGCAAGCCATGCATATTCCACCGTTACCAGGATTACCAATGTCCAGACAATAAGGGAAAGAACACCGATAACATGAGCTTCTGTGGGTTTCGTGAGAAGAAAGATAACTGTTAAGGTATAAATGGGACTTGTTCCTATGTCCCCAAAGACGAGACCAAAGGATTTTATTATCCCCTTTACAGGAGATTCTCTATGAAGCATTTATCTTACCCTTCCAAATGCCTACGAGGTTAGCTGACGGGCTCGGGCTTGGAAGTGCCCTATCCAACCAAGGAATACGCCCCGATAAATCGGTTCCCCCGCATCCATTTCTAACTGAATCTCGGCTACAAATATATTATGTAACTTATCAGTATCTTAAATCCTCAGATTATCTATGTCAAGAAAAGTACATTAGACACACACACCAAAAAGAGATTTAATTTTATAATATTATAATAAAATATTTTAATTGTAATAATAATATAATTTCCATAAAATAGAACGGTTTATAATGGCATTGTATCGGATACGGGACAGAAGTTAATATAATACCAATTAATTCAGAGCTTTCTAAAACTCATTTTTGACAATCTGCAATATAAAAAATTAAGCTGATAAAAGGAGAGTTGATTATGTTGTTAGAGACTGTTCCGAAAAAACCTGTAACTAATTGATATGTAAGGGTAAACATACTATATTTTGATTAACCTAATAAAAGTCCAAAATTTACTGATTTGGCCTTAAATATCTGTTAAAAAGAAAGATGTAAGTGGGGTCAGGTCTTGTTTCTTGCATTCTATCCTATCCCCTTATTTACTATCCTGCTGAGTGTCGAGTAGTGTATGCCAAGATAATCAGCAACTTCTTTCTGACTATACCCATGCTCAATGACAGCTTTAATTATCTTTGGTGATCTTTGATGCTTGTCTTTTATATCGATTCCCTTCAATACTTCTCTTAACCCAGGCCTGCCGATATGCCGCATGCTTTTCGGTATCTCTTTGATGTCCTTATGCCCCCGTACATATCTAATTAACCTTTTTACAAAAGCTTCCTCTCCAAGAATGCTCTGCCCCCTGACCTCCTTCCATATCCCTCTCTCACGAATACCCGCCTCGACATATTCTTTGTATTTCGCTTCAGCTTCTCTCCTCTTCGTCCCAAATTGTCCCAAAATCCAGTCAACAGAAAGACAAGGATGAGGGTTCTCAAGTCCCGCCGTACCCCGATAACTGCTCCACCTCCACTCCTCTGGCCTCTTTACTGCCTTCACCCTCACAGGGTTCAGTACCACATATCTGCTTACTTCAAGCAGATAGCTTTCTTTCTGTATCACGATGGCCTTGTATCTGCCCTGGAATATATGGCCGACCCTGTGATGCCTCCTGTTGAACTGCTGCGTATACACTCCGTTTACCTGCCTCATGCCCTTCGAAAGATTCCCTTCAGGCGTCTCTATTACCAGATGATAGTGGTTGTTCATGAGACAGTATGCATGACATATCCAGTTATACTTCTTACTCGTCAGAGTCAGGGTGTCAAGGAATATCTTTCGGCCTTCTTCATCTCGGAATATTGGTTTCCGCTCATTGCCCCGTGCTGTGATGTGGTACAACGCTCCATCGTATTCTATCCGTAAGGGTCTTGCCACGAAGATAGTGTATCATAGTGTATCTTTACTTTGCAACTATCAAGACCTGACCCCAATTCATCTTTTAT
>JAGUWT010000242.1 GCA_020062205.1 Thermodesulfovibrionales bacterium | reverse complement strand
GCAGGTCTCCTCTATAAGTTTGCACAGGATTCATGGCTGAAACCATCTGTAGGCATTTCTGTACTGAATATAGGTGACCTCAAATTTGGAGATGCCGGAAAGATTCCCATGACTGTAAATACAGGTCTGGCTATCAATCCTGATATCCCGGTATTCAGGTCGTTGACTATTGGACTTGATTATGTAGACTTATTCAACAATTTTGAACAGGACAGTGATAAGGGGAAAAGGCTGCGTTTCGGTGGTGACCTCCAGTTATTTGACAAGGCCATTGCTGCAATGGGGGTAAGAGCTGGATTGTATCAGGGTTATCCGACCTTTGGTGTTGATCTAAGATTACTGATCTTCTCCTTGTCCTATGTGACATATGCTGAAGAGGTTGGTGCTTATGCAGGTCAAGACAAGGATAGAAGGCATCTCGTAACTCTGAACGTTGGCTGGTAATTCTTTGGGGCGGGGTTGCAAAACCCCGCCTATTTGTTATCTTTCTTGACTTCTCGATAATCTCTTAGATAAGATTAAAAATAATACGATTAACCACAGAGGGCACAGTGGTACATATATTCATAAACAGAAAAAAGGATAACTTTCAGGATAATTTTCTGTAGATTAATCATTGATAACTTAAAGTTTTTGTTTGGAATAGTATATGTAATTATTTGTTAATAAAAGATTTTTTAATGTGGTTTAAAATTTATGCTACGGATTAGGAAAAAATGACAATTGCAATTGGCTGTGATCATGCAGGGGTTGAGCTGAAAAAAGAAATTATCTCGCTACTCAGTGAGTTAGGCATAGAATATTCCGACTATGGTACAAAAGGAATTGAATCAGTGGATTATCCTGATTTCGGTGAAAAGGTCGCGGAAGCAGTCTCTTCAGGTAAGATCGAGAGAGGGATACTTATCTGTGGAACCGGGATAGGAATGTCCATTGTCGCAAATAAATTTCCCCATATAAGGGCATCACTCTGCAATGACCTCTTTACTGCAAAGATGAGCAGATTGCATAATGATGCAAATATCCTTGTCATTGGTGGAAGAATCGTCGGAAAAGATCTTGCAAAAGAGATTGTAAATACATGGGTCAGTACACCCTTTGAAGGGAAAAGACACCATTTAAGACTGAAAAAAATCACAAAGATAGAGGAACGTTTAGGAAGTCATGGCTCTTGAAAATCTCAAACTCTCTGATCCAGAAGTTTTTGAAGCAATTCAGAAAGAGATAGAGCGAGAAAGAAAAAAAATATTACTTATCGCTTCTGAGAACTATGTAAGCCCCTCTATACTCGAAGTGCAGGGCTCTGTTTTTACCAATAAGTATGCAGAAGGATATCCAGGGAAGCGCTACTATGGCGGTTGCGAATATGCCGATGTTGTTGAAAACCTTGCAATAGAAAGGGCCAAGAAACTATTCGGTGCAGATCATGTCAATGTCCAGCCTCACTCAGGTAGCCAGGCAAATATGGCTGTTTATTTCTCTGTATTAAAGCCTGGAGATACAATAATGGGCATGAGCTTGAGCCACGGTGGACACCTTTCCCATGGTGCGTCAGTAAACTTCTCAGGATCACTCTACAAGATTTGTACCTATGGGGTTCATAGAGAGACGGGGTATATTGACTATGACGCTGTGAGGGACATCGCTCTGAAGAATAAACCAAAGATGCTTGTTGTAGGTGCGAGTGCATATTCACGGATCATTGATTTCAAGATTTTCTCTGATATTGCAAAAGAAGTTGGGGCATATCTTATGGCAGATATCGCACACATAGCAGGACTTGTTGCCACAGGCCTCCACCCATCCCCTGTACCGTATGCGGATTTTGTTACAACAACAACCCATAAGACGCTCAGAGGACCAAGGGGAGGAATGATACTGTGTAAGGCAGAATATGCAAAGGCAATAGACAAAATGATCTTTCCAGGAATACAAGGAGGCCCGCTTGTCCATGTTATAGCAGCAAAAGCAGTTGCGCTGAATGAGGCACTAAGCCAGGACTTCAGAGACTATCAGGTTAAAGTTATAAAGAATGCACAAAGACTTTCAGAGGAGTTGACAAAGAGAGGCTTCAAGATTATCTCAGGTGGTACAGATAACCACTTGATGCTTGTGGACATAAACAATAAAGGGACAACAGGAAAAGATGCCGAAGAAGCACTCGATATGGTTGGAATCACCGTGAACAAAAATGTCATTCCATACGATGAGAGACCGCCGACGATCACCAGCGGTATACGGCTTGGTACCCCCTGTGTTACAACAAGGGGCTTGGGTGATGCAGAGATGAAAGAGATAGCTGATATCATAGCATCAGTCATACATAAGAGAAATGATACTAAGTCTTTGAAAGCCCTTTCAGGAAGGGTAAAAATCCTTTGCGATACCTTCCCGATATATTAGTGACTAAAATACTCAATAACCACAGTCGCTCAAGCCAGTCCTGTTTATTTGAAATTTGATTATTTGAAATTGGAGCTTTTCATTATGAAGTGCCCTTTCTGTGGAAGTATAGAAGATAAGGTCATAGACTCAAGGACAAGCAAAGAAGGTGATGCAATACGTCGCAGGCGTGAGTGCTTGAAGTGCGGAAAACGTTTCACATCCTATGAACGGGTAGAAGATGTTGTTCCTATGGTAATCAAGAAAGACGGAAGGCGTGAACCATTTGAGAGGATAAAGATTTTAAGTGGTCTCAAGAAGGCATGCGAGAAAAGGCCAATCGGCATTGAGACCCTTGAGGGAATTACAGACTCAATAGAAAAGAAACTCATCGGACTCGGCGTGAAAGAAGTTCAGAGTACATGGATTGGTGAAGAGGTAATGTCTGCCTTAAAAGAGCTAGATAAGGTTGCGTATGTAAGATTTGCTTCTGTTTACAGGCAGTTCAAGGATATCAATGAACTGATGAATGAAGTAAAGACATTGTTTGAACCTACCAAATAGAAAATATTCCACCAAAAAATCTCGAAAGTCACTCAAGTCAGCCCTGCTTATCGAAACCTTTATTCCTGAATTTGTGATTTAACTGGCTTAAATATTACAACAGACAGAGGGGACAGGGTGATGTTTAGGGAATACGCCTTTCCCTGCCAGGGGAGTTCATCTGCATGCATACCGCCAGCATTGCCCAGATTACTTCCCCAGTATATCTGTGAATCGCTATTCAGTATCTCTCTGTAGAAACAATTCCGAGGAACACCAACACGATAACCCATCCTCGGAACAGGGGTAAAATTACATACAATGACAAGGAAATCATCAGGGTTTTTTGCCCTTCTGATAAATGATATGCTGCTCTGTTCTGTATCACGAAAGTCTATCCATTCAAAACCCTGATATTTAAAATCAACCTCATAAAGGGCAGGCTCAGATTGATAGAGGTGGTTCAAGTCCATAACAAATTTTTGAAGACGTCTGTGTGGTGTGAAATTTAATAAATGCCAATCAATGCTTTTATCGTGGTTCCACTCATCCCACTGGCCGAATTCTCCGCCCATGAATAATAATTTTTTCCCTGGATGGCAGTACATGTATCCATAAAGAAGCCTGAGATTTGCGAACTTCTGCCACGTATCCCCTGGCATCTTGTTTATCATTGAGCGTTTTCCGTGGACGACTTCATCATGTGAAAGAACAAGCGTAAAGTTTTCTGAAAATGCATACAAGAGGCTGAATGTGAGATTATTATGGTGATACTTCCTGTGTACAGGGTCTTTTGAAAAGTATTCGAGGGTATCATTCATCCATCCCATATTCCATTTCAGGCTGAAGCCAAGGCCACCGAGGTATGTCGGTCTTGAGACACCAGGCCATGCTGTTGATTCCTCAGCAATGGTAAGGATACCAGGATGATAGCGATGGACAATCTCATTGAAGTTTTTCAGGAAATCTATAGCTTCGAGGTTTTCCCTTCCACCGAATCTGTTTGGTATCCATTCACCATCTTTCCTTGAATAATCAAGATAAAGCATTGATGCAACTGCATCCACACGCAGACCGTCAATATGGTATTTTTCGAACCAGAAGAGGGCATTTGACAGTAAATAATTTTTTACCTCATTCCTACCGTAATTGAATATCTTGGTACCCCAATCAGGATGAAATCCTTTCCTTGGATCCTCATGTTCGTAAATGCAAGAGCCATCAAAAAACCCGAGTCCATGGCCATCTGTTGGGAAATGGGCAGGAACCCAGTCGAGGATAACTCCTAAGCCATTCTGATGGCATTTATCCACGAAATACATAAAGTCTTCTGGTTTGCCATACCTGCTTGTCAGTGCAAAATAACCAATAGTCTGGTATCCCCATGATGCATCAAGAGGATGCTCTGTTACAGGTAAGAGTTCGATATGGGTATAACCCATCTCCCTCACATATCGAATCATTCTGTCTGCAATCTCTCTATAAGTAAGATATCTGTTCCCTTCTTCAGGTACTCTCATCCAGGAACCCAAATGTGCCTCGTATATGGAAATGGGGGATTCAAGCCAGTTCTTCTTTGAACGCATTTCCATCCATTTACTGTCATTCCACTTATACTTGTTTATATCGTAGACGATTGATGCACTCTTAGGCCTTATTTCAGAGTAAAAGGCATACGGGTCTGCCTTGACAGTGATATATTTATTCACTCTTGATCTTATCTCGAGTTTGTAAAGATTCCCCTCTTTAAGACCGGGGATAAATATCTCCCATATCCCTGATGAACTAAGGACCCTCATTTGATGCCTTCTTCCATCCCAATTGTTAAAATCTCCAATAACACTCACACGTTTTGCATTTGGGGCCCAGACAGCAAAGTGAACACCCTGTATGCCATTTATTTCCATTATATGGGCACCGAGCTTCTCATATTGTGTGTGATGGCTTCCTTCACCGATTAGATAAAGGTCAAAATCAGTAAGTACTGGCAAGAACGAATAAGGGTCATAAAACTCTGATACCATTCCCTCATAGGACTTTATCCTGATGCGATAAGGGAATACATTTTTTGTCTCGACAATTTCAGCCTCAAAGAACCCAGCCTTATGGATTTTTTGCATCTGATATGTCTTTTCTGGTTCCTCATTTCTGAATGCTATCTTCTGCTCACTGCCTTCTGCTTTTTGTCTTCTGTCTCCTGCCTCTCTGATAACCCATGCCTCTTCAGCCTCAGGGAGAAATGCGCGAACCGTTGCTGCCTTCCTTCCGTCTATCTCAATGATATGAATACCGAGCACCTGAAATGGATCCCAGTGCTTAGCATTCACAATAAGCTTTATCTGTTCCTTCAAATCCTCTTTTGTCATGGTTTCATCCTTTGAGGACATTTCTGAGAGGTTTTCCAATTGTAGGATTTTCAGCTATCTGCAATATCTTTTTTGTTACAGCTTCGTAAAGTTGTGTATCTTTTTTGGCAAGCTTCTGGAGGGATTTCTCCAGTTCTTCTTTAATTTCAAAGGCATACATATTTACCTGGCCAGGCTTTTAAGGTGAGCTTCGAGTTCTTTTGTACTCCTAAAAACTTTTCCTGTACTTTTGCTTGCCTTTTCTACTCGTTTTATAAATTCCTCTCTGAATGCTTCCTCAGGAGGATATATCTGTTCTTCTAATGCAGATATAAGGCTCCTGATAACATCTGTTCTAACTCTTTCTTCGATTTTCGGAAGCAGTCTTTCAACAAGAGCATCTTCATCTATGACATGACTTTTTGTTTTCATAATTTGACCTCCAATAATTCTTCAGTTTCTCCTATTTTACCTGAGTATTACACTTCAGACAAATTCACGAAACGCTATTTTCACCCCCTATCAAAATGACAACCGACTTCACGCCAATACATAATGGGCACCTCTGCCCTTGCCACTCAGTTATTATATTGTTTATAACAACCCTTTCTCCTTAAAACTGAAAAATCCAGCTTTCGTGACAATGATATGGTCCAAGACCTCGATTCCTAAGATTTTTCCAGCTTCTGCCAATCTTTTTGTAATTGTTAAATCGTTCTCTGAAGGTTCAGTGTCGCCAGAAGGGTGATTGTGGGCTAACACTACGGAAGCAGCATTATGCATAATTGCATCCTTAAATACCTCTCTTGGATGTACCAGGCTGGTATTCAGTGTACCGGTAGAAACAGTAGAAATACCAATGATTTTATTGCGGGTATTCAAGAGAATGAGCTTAAAATGTTCCTTTGCCTTATCCTGAATACGTGCCCGTATTGCTTTAACCACATCCTGCGGTTTCTTTATGTCAAGATCATCCAGTTCTATCTCTAAGTCTTGCCTCTTGCCCAATTCAAAACTGGCTTTTATCTGAGCTGCTTTGGCTAATCCAATACCTTTGATCTTTGAAAGTTCTTCAATGGTTGCCTCACTTATTGCCTTGATATTGCCAAACTTTACTAATAATTCTTGAGCTATGTTCACTACGGATTTACCAGGAGTCCCTCGACCTATAACCAATGCTAAAAGCTCTTGAGCAGAGAGTGCCTCCGGCCCAAATCTTTGAAGCCTTTCTCTTGGCCTTTCTTGTTTTGGAAGGTCATGAATTGTGAAAGATGATTCTTTACTCATTTGGAAGTTGTTCATCTCTTCGAGTCCAGCATTATTGTCACCGGCCCATCATTAACCAGATGTACCTGCATTAAGGCACCAAATTCTCCAGTAGCTACCTTGATGCCATTTGCTCTGAGGTTGTTTATAAATTTCAAATACATCTCTTTAGCTCTTACAGGTTCTTCAGCACTGTCGAACGAAGGGCGGTTGCCTTTTTTGCAGTCGGCAGATAAGGTGAACTGAGATACGACAAGGATTTCGCCTTTGATATCCTGTACAGAAAGGTTCATTTTCTTCTGTTCATCTTCAAAGACTCTGAGATTTGGGATTTTTTTAACGAGGTATTCGAGGTCTGTCTCTGTGTCGCCTTTCTCAACACCAAGAAATACGAGAAGACCTTTACCAATTTCTCCACAGGTCTTTCCATCCATTTGAACTTTTGAACTATGAACACGTTGTATGAGTACCTTCATCAGTGCCACATCATCTTCTCAAAATCAGGCGTTGGCACTATGAGTGAGATGTAGCCTCTCCATGGACACCGTTCTAACTCTTCCCCATTCTTTATAATTGAAACACATAAATCCATTTCGTCCTTTTCTTTGGCATTTAAGTCACAGAATGGGATACCTATTTCGAAGATATCCTGCATAGCAACATCGGGAATATCTTTTATTTTTTCCCAGTCTCCATCGGTCTTTCTGAGGAGTTCTGCATAGGATAAGAAAGGTTTGATTGAGACAATAATCTTACATGGTGAAGGTTTTATTGTCGTGATAGAAATTTTTGTATTATCAGGGAGTTCACTGAATGGAATCGAAAAGTCCATCCTCAGGAAAAGGTTATCTTTGTTAAAGCCATAATAGAGACTGGATAAAATACTTTCCGCCTTGTGCATGCTGCCACCAGATTTTTTTACATCCATAAGAGCGCCCTGATACCATTCAAAATAGCTTGTTACCATGCCATCAATTTTGGGCTCTATAAATCCCCGTATTGTTATTGTTGGAGATACACTCCGTTCTTCTCTGTGTATAGGTACAAATAAATGCTGTGGAACCTCTTTCCCCATTTCTTTATAAATCTTCATAAGATTGAATCTGAAAAGTTCGTCAAAATCCTTCTGGTTCTCTGTAATATGTTCATCCCCATACCACCAGTTCCAGTCACTTCCCTCAGCAACATATAAGGCCTTCCATGCCTCTAATACATTTTTATCAGGGTTCATCTTCTGAAATGTCTCAAGGTCATTCCGTGTTTCTGAAAGGTAGTCCCACGCTCTATTGTCCTCCTCATGGCCGATCCATACTCTAAAATTTGCATAAATCCATGAACCTGCATGAAGCCTGTGCAGAGGTTCACCCCTGTCATGCTCAAAAAGGTATTCCGAGACCGAGACCGTCTTTAACCTTTCCTCACTGGACAAACCTTCATAGAGATACCGGAAGAAATCATATCCATCATTCTTGTAATATTCCCATGCATTTTCTCCATCAAGTATAATTGGTATGAGATGTGGTTTGTCTTTTGGTATATGGGCCCATACCTGAATGAGCTTGTTGATGAAATCCTCTGCTGCCTTTTTCGAATCCCAGCCTGAATAAACAAAACCAATGAGATCAGACATCTGGTGATCCCTGAAGATGATTGAAACATTATCAAACATATATGGTCTGTAGAAGATCCCTGGTTCCATGATGTTCCCTGTGCTATCCCGAAGTCTTTTCCCCATTGAATTTGAAAGGATCTCCTCATCAGTTCCAATCCATTGTATCCCCTCTTTTGCTGCTATTCTTACAGCCTCTTCACTCACTGATCCCTCAGAAGGCCACATCCCGTCAGGTTTGTATTCAAAAAGTTTCTCGAAATAATCCAGGCCCATCCGTATCTGTTTTTCTGCATCTTCAGGATGAACAAATCTTCTCTGAGGAAGCGGTATATCAGGTATGGCAATTTTTGCAGAATTTGTATCGCAGAGGAGGGGAAGGATAGGGTGATAGAATGGCGAGACAGTGAGTTCAATCTGTCTTTTCCCTGCCATCTCTTTGTAGGTTGGAATTATCTTTTGTAATATCTCGAATTGTTTTAAGATGAGCATCTGCTTATCTTCTTCAGTAAAGTCTTTGCCTTTCTCAACAAGCATTTTCAGGAAAGGCTCTCTTTTTCTGAAGAGCGGGTCTATCCAGCAGAGATTGAAAAGGACCTGCAGGTCAAGAAAATCGTCATCACTGAAATATTTTATTTTTCGCATAAGGTCGCTTTTGATAAGCCGCAAGCCCCTCCTTACAAGGAGTTCATAATATCTCGGGAATGGTTTTATCATATGATCCCAGTTTGCAAGGAAGAAATTCTCGAGGATAAATAGCTTTTCTTCTGAATTCAGTTCAGATGACTTTTTTAGAGTAACTTCGAGATACAGGTCTTTTGCATCATTTTCTGTGTAGTCCATAATCTGTTCAAGAAGTGAAGGGGTGAAATTGAATGTCTGTTTTATATTCGGGAAGTCCCTGAGGATTTCTACCATATCAAGATAGTCTTTTGTACCGTGAAGCCTTACCCAGGGAAGTCTGTAGAGTCCTGTCAGGGCGTCCCGGTAGAATGGCTGATGCATATGCCAGACAAAGGCGATATAAAGCGGCCTATCTGTCATACTGGAAGATATACTCGTCAGACTTTGACATACCGAATTTTTCGCGGGCGTGTTTCTCTGTATAAAAGGGATCTTCCTTGAGTGACTTTACCTCTGACCTGAGTTGCTCGTTTTCCTTTTTTATCTCTTTTATCTGTGTTTCTATTTGTGCCCTGGTCTTTTTGAGTTCTTTATACCTGAGGATACCCATGTCATCAAAAAGCAGGGTAATACCGAAATAGATAAAGCTCAGTAATATGAGGGTAAAAAAAATGAGCCTTCTTTTTTTCAGCTCTGAAACTACCTGTTTTCGTAAAAGATTCGCTGGGCCGCCCATTACCTTAAATTATAAAACGATTCTTTCCCTTTGTATAGAGCAGAGTCTGATAGTTCCTCCTCAATTCTGAGAAGCCTATTATATTTTGCAACACGCTCACTTCT
>JAGUWT010000086.1 GCA_020062205.1 Thermodesulfovibrionales bacterium | reverse complement strand
TTAAGCCTCTCTACATTGAAATTGAGCAATAATCCAATTCTCTTGTCCATTGCTTTTAAATAGGTCAATAATTGTGCTTCATATATCCTGTTCATTGTCCCCTCCTGTCCCAAAGCCGCTTTCACAGCGGTCATTTGTACATTTTCAAGTGAACTTCGCAGATTTAGCGCCGTGTTTTTTTTGAAATCGCAGTTCATTCAAAAATAGAGCGTCATTTCCGTCCCGGCGAATTATTAGAGTCTCGGCCGTCTGGCTGGGCGTGGGCCAACGATTGATCAAGGGATAGAGATATTTTTCGGGATCAATGCGCAGGACGAGAAGTCCTATCGCCCGGCTGCCATCCTGCCCGCCGAGAATTGGAACCAAAACCGCCAGATGGATGGGTCGATCTGGTACATCCCGGTGGAAATCAAGGAAATCAACCTGCCCTGAGCGCAGGATTTCGGAAGTATTCTGATGTCCGGCAAACACTAATAAAGCTGTCCCCACAGCCATAAAAGCCAGAGAAGTTGACAATGCAGGCGGAATGAAGACTCCTCCGTAAAGTAGAGGTGTTCCAAGAAGATAGGCTATAAGTAAGACGAGGCTTATCAAAATTATGAGACAAGCCAGCCAAAAAGCTGCTATTGTGCGTCTTGGTGATTTCGAGGTAGATGAGAGTGTCGCCAAAAACGAGAAACCAGCGAGCACAAAGCAGAACGCCGTCATTGGTAAGGAGTGATTTAGAGGAATAACTTTCATGCTTCTTTGTGAGTCCCTGACTCATAAACGTTTTTTTTGAGTTTTTTCTCTGAGAGACTTCGAGATTTTTCTACTAATGGGGGGAATGAATGAGCATATTGTATGTCCATAACAATTATCTCCCCTTATTTTTTAGATGCCATCAAATGGGACTGGGTTTGTCAATTAGTTTGCATCCCATTGTTTCTTTCCCATTTTGTATTTCGTTTACGTAATTCTACTAATTCATCTATAAGTTATTTTTTTGTCTTATATTCGTCTTTCATGCGGATTTAAGTTTTATGGGTCTTCGTGTAAATGAATGGGTAATACTATAGCAAACTTCGTCATTCCCCGACTTGATCGGGGAATCCAGCAATTTCCTGTTTGCATGAATTTGCCTGCTTACAAGCATGTTGTGAGAGAATTCTTTCCCCTGAATACCTGGATTATCCGGTCAAGCCGGATAATGACAGAGAGGAGAGTATTCATGCCGGATATTTTCACCTTTTACAACTCGCTATTCCCCTTATCCCAAGCCACGTTACGACCTTTTATCCATCACTTTTTATCCACTCGATTCCACAATGAGCCAAAATTCTTTTTTTCTCAATCATTATTACCAGTTTCGGGTATCACCTGAATAACCGTTTTCCTGATTCACCCTCTTCCATCTCCTGTGTATCCAGAGCCATTCTGAAGGATGCTCTTTTATGTATTCTTCAATGAAGGATGAGAATCTTTTTGTATCCTCTATTACCGCACTTTCCTTGTCCCCGATATTTGATAACTGCACCGCAGGATATACCTTCATCCTGTGCCCTCTTGAAGTTCTATTTATAAATACAGGCAGTACTGCTGCGCCTGTTTTCCTTGCGATAAGAGCAGGCATCTTTGTGGTCCATGCACCTCTGCCGAGGAAATCTATCACATATCCTTCATTTGGTACAACAGCCTGGTCCATAAAAATTCCTACACAGTTACCTTTTCTCAATCTCTCCATAATCTTCCTGAGCGCTCCCTGCTTATAAATGACACTGTTCCCATATCGCTCTCTCACTCTCTCTACCAAGGCATTCAGATAAGGATTATTTATCGGTCTCGCTACACCAGCAATCTTTGAGAACCTTACAGACGCTGCAATTGCCAGGAGTTCCCAGTTTCCACAATGACCTGTTAAAAATAAGATTCCCTTTCCTTGTGCCTGAGCCTGATGGAAGGTTTCGATACCATCTACCTCCACAGAATGTATTATCTTTTCGCCAAAGCCATAATAGATTTTTATAATCTCAGCAAAGGATTTTCCAAGATTTTTGAAATTGTTCCTTATGATTTCTTCTACTGGTTCTGAAATGACTATTGAATGAGATGATATGGAGTTTTTCAGATTCTCTATGGCAATCCTTCTCCTGCTTCCCCATACATGAAAAAGCAAAAGGCCGAGTAATTCCCCGACCTTTATTGATAATCTTAATGGCAAGAGTGCTAACGGTATGGACAGAAAAATAAATAAACCGGTTTCAAAAAGCCATACTGCCTTTTTCATTTATCCTTATCTTTTTCCTTTTTTTCTTCCTCTTTTTCCTCTTCCTTTTTCTTCTCCAGAGCCTCTGCTATTTCTGCAAGGCGCTTTACAACAAGGCAATTAACCGTTCCTTCCGGGTAGGTCCCGTCACCACTGAGATCACCTGCCTCTATACCGGTAATAATCTCCATTCCCTCCTCTGCCTTCTGGATCGGATAGATTGAAAATTTTCCTTCCTTGACAGCTTCAACAACATCCTTTTTCAGCATGAGGTTTTTCATATTCCTCATCGGTATGATTACGCCATGGCTCCCGTCAAAACCTATTGATTTGCATAGATCGAAGAACCCTTCAATCTTCTCGTTGATTCCACCGACAGGCTGTACATCTCCATTCTGATCCATCGAGCCAGTCACTGCTATATTCTGCTTCAAAGGGATTCCTCCAATACTGCTCAAAAGTGCATAGAGTTCAGCACAGGTGGCACTATCGCCTTCGACCATGTCGTATAACTGCTCAAATGTAATGGAAGCAGAGAGACTGATTGGCTTTTGCGTCGCATATTTACTCCCAAGGTAATTCGTAATGATCAGCGTGGCCTTTTCGTGAATCTTGCCGCTCATCTTGGTCTCTCGTTCAATATTCACAACCCCTGCTTTGCCCACATATGTCCTTGCTGTTATCCGTGATGGCTTACCAAAACTATAGTCGCCCAAGTCAATCACTGCAAGGCCGTTCACCTGCCCCATCTTCTCCCCTGATATGTCAACAATGATCGTCCCTTCCAGGACCATTTCTCTTAATCGCTCTTCAATCCTGTTTGTCCTGTATATTCTTTCATCAATAGCCTTCTGGACATGCCCTTCACGAACAACACTGCTCTCTGCTCTTGAAGCCCAATAGCTTGCTTCTCTGATGATATCTGCTATATCACTGAACTTTGTGGACAACTTATTTTGATGCTCGGCAAGCCGTGAACCAACCTCAACTACCTTTGCAACACCTGTCCTGTCAAATGGGAGGATTTTCTCTTCCTTGCACCTTGTAGCAATAAAAGAGGCATACCTGTGGATATTCTCATCGGTTCTCTCCATCCTGTTATCAAAATCTGCCTTCACCTTGAAGAGCTCCCTGTACTCTTCATCAAGATTGTAAAGGAGATAATAGAGGAAGGGATTCCCAACAAGGATAACCTTAACATCGAGTGGCATAGCCTCCGGTTTGAGCGTTGTAGTTGATATCAGCCTGTATTGCTCCCAGACATCCTCTATCTTGACTTCTTTATTCCTGATAGAGCGTTTCAATGCATCGTAAGAGAAGATGTTTCTTAAAAGGTCGAGGGCATCAATGACAATATAACCACCATTTGCTTTATGTAATGAGCCAGCCTTTATCATTGAAAAATCTGTTATCGCAATTCCATACTGTACCTTATGTTCAATCCTTCCGAAAAGGTTGTAATAGGTTGGATTACTTTCGAATATGCACGGTGCACCCTTGCAATCTTTGTTATTCACGAGGACATTAACCTTGTATCTTCCGAATGTGGGTTCAGTCTTGGGTAGTTTCATAAATGGTAATGCAGGTGCCTGTTCTTCCTGTACCTTAAAATCATCAAGATGTTCAAGAATATCATCTTTTGCATTCTCAAGATATGTGATAATCTTCTCATATTCCTTATATTTGTTCTTCAGTTCATCAATGAGATGGCCTACCGCAGATAGGGCTGCTTCCTTCTCAAGCCTTGCAAGTGCTTCTTTCACAGTCTTTTCACCTTCTCGCACAACACGCACGATGTCATTCAGTTTCTCTTGAAGCACTCTTCCTATCTCATCTATCTTCTCCCTCGTTTTTTCATCGAGTGCCCCATACTCTTCTTCGGTTAATGGTTCTCCTGTCTTTTTTACCGGTATAATGATCAGTCCGCTCACTGACTTCCGAACCGAAAAGCCCTTTTCTTGAGCCTCTTCCTCGAGGCTGGCAAAAATGTCTTTCTGTTTTTTCTGCGCTTCCTCTATTGTCCTGTTTTTCTGTTTCTCGTATTCCTTTGATTCAAAAACCTTTGGAATTTCATCCCTCAATATTTTGACAAGCTCTTCCATATCCTTCTGAAATACGATTGCACTGCCGGGATCAAGAGAGATAGCGAGTGGGATATCAGGATCCTGAACATTGTACACATAGCACCAGTCCTGAGGGACAGGTTCATTGAGAGCCTTCTCTGTCACAATTGATCGTACAGTAGCCATCTTTCCTGTGCCACTTTCACCGAGAATGAATATATTAAATCCGGTACTATCGAAGCTCAGGCCAAAATCAATAGCACCCAGAGCCCTTTCCTGCACTATTGTTCCAGCAAAGGCTGGCAGGTCATCAGTTGTCTTGAAGGTAAAGATTTCAGGGTCACACCGTTTGTAAAGTTTATCAAAAGTCAGTTTTTCAGGCATTTATTCCCTCCATTTTATTTAACCATCACACAGCTATGCTGCGAGATATTAAGTTGTCATTCCGCACTTGATGCGGAATCCAGGATTTCCTGTGCATACAGGAATCTATTTCCTTTTTTCTGGATTCCTACTTTCGCAGGAATGACAAGGCATTTTTCGATAAAAGTAATAATGAATGAATTACGAGGTATATTTTAAAGAAACGAGTAAAGAGTTACAAGTAACAAGTGTAAACTTGTCACTCATCACTCGTTACTTGTCACTCATCACTTATTACTGTTTTTATGCCCGTGGATGGTGTTTTGTATAAACCTTTTTGATCCTGTCGGCTGTTACTTTTGTATAAATCTGTGTTGTGGATATATCTGAGTGCCCCAGCATTTTTTGTAATGATCTAAGGTCAGCTCCGCCCTCGAGCAGGTGTGTTGCAAAGGAGTGTCTCATAGTATGTGGCGAAAGAATCAATCCGTGTCTTTTCCCGAATGACTTTATCGTCTGCCAGAAACGTTGTCTTGTCATCGGTCCACCTCTCCGTGTAACAAAAAGATAAGGTGATCGCTTATTCTTCAAAATCTCTGGTCTCTGCTGATGTATATATCGCTTTAGCATCTCAATTGCCCTTGTATTGACAGGAACAACCCGTTCTTTTGACCCTTTTCCCAAAACCCTTAAAAACCCACCCTCAACATTCATATCCTCCATTTTGAGGGATACCAGCTCACTCACGCGAAGGCCTGAGGAATAGAGGAGTTCAAGCATTACGTAATCCCTTATGATAGTATTCTTCGACAGGTCAAGGGATAGGTTACGTTCAAGTAATAACTTGACCTCAGATATGCTCAGTGACTTTGGAAGTCTCTCCCACTTCTTAGGCGCCTGCAGATTTTCTGACGGATCTTCCTTGATAATATTTTCGATCAGGAGATATTTACAGAATCCTTTGATTGAAGAGATAAACCTGCAGATGCTCGATATAGAGTATCCTTCATCTCTGAGACGCTCAATAAAATCAACAATATCAGGTCTTGTGAATGAAGCAAGTTTTTTATCATTTTCTGATAAAAATTTCTGAAATTTTCTCAGGTCTATTGCATATGATTCTATGGTATTTCTTGAGAGTCCTTTTTCTACTGAAAGATACGTAAGGAAATTCTTGAAGAGATCCACAAATATTTGAAAGTCCTCTCTAATCCTGTCATTGCGAGGTCGTATCGACCGAAGCAATCTCAAACAAGGGGATTGCGGAGCCTGTTCCTTGCCTGTCTTAAGATTACTTTGTACCGACTCTGGTCGGAACTAATAATGACAGGCAAGGAATCTCGCTCCTCGCAATGACATTTGAAGGCTTTTTCGCTAAACTTTATTTAGATTATTTCTTCTTCTTCGGCGCTGCTGGCTCAGCTGCAGGAGCAGTAGGTGCTGCTTGATATTTCCTCTCATCCATACTATCAAATATCTTTAATTCTTTTGCCTTGGTGTCTGCCTTCATCGGATGACACATTGCACAGAAGTCCGCCAGTTTTGCACCCTTTGATGTGTCGACCCTGAGATACTTATAGTTTTGGTTTGATGGGTGAGGGTCATGACAGCCAACACATTCTAATTTTCCACCTCTTAAAAATGTATCTGGCACAATGGCAACCTTTTGATTTGGCTCTACTCCATATGGATGGCTGTGAGCAGGTGAAACCGCCTTGATACCGAGACCACCAGTCTCAATGTTTTCATGACAACCAAGACAGAGCGCAGTTACCCCGGCAAAAGATTGTTTCGTCCGCGGATTCACTGCTTTCTTATTTGGTTCAACTGCAAATATGATGTCTCCTTTTGCAGTGTGAATGCCGTGACAACCGCTACAGTTGAGACCATCATGCGCACCGGCTGCATAGCTTATTGCAGGCACAGCGAGCAAAAAAACCAACACACCTAAAATTCCAAATCTTACCATACCATCTCCTCCTTTATAAATTTTTCAGTATTATACACGAAACGCATTATAGTTTCCTATAAAATATCTAAATTAATCAATAAACAAGTTATATTAATATAAACGCATTAAATGAAGTGTCATTGCGAGGAGCAGAGCGGTTGCGAGGTGAAGCGCGACAAGAGCATATGGTCAAACCTAAAATATACATTTTACCTTTGCATGGATTTCTTTATTAGAGTAAGGTCCTTGCTTAATCCTCTGTCCTTCCCCCTCATCTCTTCAATGTCTCTTAAGACATTTGTCACTGCTTGAAGTGTTATCCCAAAAACCCTTCCAACTTCAATATTCTTCTTCCCGCTCAATATCTTGCAAAGATATATAGCAATCTTCCTCTGCCTCCCTGTCGCCTTCTTCCTCTTTAGCAATTCATCTGCTTTTACCCCATAATATTCACTTACTGCTTTTATAACATCCTCTAACTTATGCTTGGTTTCTATCTCCTTTACCTCTGGTATTTCCGTTTTATCCGGAATCTTCTTTAAATATTTAATAACTTCCTCCCTAAATGTCTCATCTCCCAATACGCTCCCAACTGCCTTTGCTAAGGGCGATTTTTCTTCTATACCATAATATACAAATTCCTGATACTTCTTTGCTGCTATAGCTCGTCTCTTAGAAAATGAAAAAAGTGTGTCACCCGTATCAGCAATTGCCCACTCTGTCCTTCCAAGAATATATTCTATATAACTGCTCCATTTGTAATCTTCGGGTATTTTCACTATCCCTGCCCTTACAGGATTTAGATGAATATACCTCCCAAGCTCAAGTAGATAGCTTTCTTTATCAACAATAAATGCTTTGTATCGCCCCTGAAAGAGATGACCTGCCCTATTATGCCTTCTGTTTATATAAACCGTATAACTGGTATTGATGTTCTGCATTACTTGTTTTAGGTTAGCATAAGGTGTCTCTATTAGCAGATGATAATGATTATCCATGAATACATAAGCATGGAGCAAGTATCCATACATCTCCTTTGTCCTCTTAAGAATTCTTTTGAATTCATCCATATCTTTATCATCCCAGAATATCCTCTCCTTCTGGTTGCCCCTTGAGGTTACATGATAAAATGCGCTCTCATATTCTATCCTCAATTGACGTGCCACATAAATATAGTATTACTACCTTTAGTATTTGTA
>JAGUWT010000048.1 GCA_020062205.1 Thermodesulfovibrionales bacterium | reverse complement strand
TGTCAAGAGAAATTGTTAATATAGTTGCTAATACACTATATCCCTATATTTTATAAGAACTTATTGCCTTCTTTAGATGCTAAATCAGAAAGTCGAGTTATTGTCATTCTGGCTTGTCCGGAATCCTTCTTAAAATCAGTTGACAGAGGAGAAACAACGGCAGAAAAGATTCCGAACAAGTCGGAATGACAGGCAATTGTTATGACACTCTTTCTATAGTATCTCCAGAAGCAGGAAGGTCAGAATGAATAGTTCTGTTGTATTAATGAATCACCCCGATGCAAGCATCGAGGAATTCCTTGATTAATGAAAATATGGTTCACTTTTAAATTTTAGCTAAGAAGCATCATGCTGTTAGAACAGGTAGCAGAGGGTGAAACGTGGGACAGTATACTTTCAGGTTATCCTGAATTAACACGGGAAGATATTCATGCTACATTGCTTTATGCGCGTGCCAGTCTCGAACACATTGAGATAAAAGCTGTTAATGCCTGAACATCTCTCTATAAGTCTTTTATTATGCCTGGGAACACAGTTTCAATAAACTCCGATGGGCCCACTATTGTGAGGTTGTATCTCTTATCCGTTTTCAGCCTGGCAAAGTCCTTCTTGTCTCCGGTAATGAGATACTCTGCCCCGCATGCAATCGCCGAGGCAAGGACCGGGATATCCTTTTCTGCAATAATCCCTGCCAT
This sequence comes from Thermodesulfovibrionales bacterium, assembly GCA_020062205.1. Classification (GTDB taxonomy): domain Bacteria; phylum Nitrospirota; class Thermodesulfovibrionia; order Thermodesulfovibrionales; family SM23-35; genus VGWY01. Next base: position 5,127 of record JAGUWT010000048.1, on the reverse strand, counting down.
GCTTCTTACCGTTTCCTGGGAAGGCAACGCGACGACTTCAAGTCCAAGCTTGGATAAATATTCACGATAGAGAGGCATGGCCGCCGGCATTCTTTTCTTCAGGTTTCGCTCAACCTCCATGAGGTTATAGCAGCCGGTTGCTCCTGCAAGTATCGGCAAATTAAGCGTCAACAGATCAAGGATAATTCGCGGAGCTCCCTTGTCTGAGAAGAGCCCGGACAGAAGCACATTGGAATCGAGAAACACCTTACACTTTCTTCTTGGCGCCATAGGTCTCTTTAAACAGCTCTGTTCTTTCCTCTTTGAGCCCCTCGATAAGTTCTTCAAGCGTGAGGCCGGATGACTTGACCAGCTTCCTGAATTGTCTCCGCGCCTCATCAAGCTCCAGTCTCTTTGGGGTAATGATCAGCGAATCACCAATCGGCAAAATAGAGACGACATTGCCTTCTTCGATGTGGCTCATTTCCCGTATTTTCTTCGGGATCGTCAGCTGCCCGCGGGCCTTTATCTCCGCAATTGCTACTTTCGTTTCTTCCATGCTGCACCTCCGGATTTAATTATTCTGATTTCAGAATATCAGATTTCAGAATATATTGCAATAGGGAACACCTTGGCCGTTTAGTGGCAGCCTCACCATGTTCATAACTGATTTTTACAAATGCCCTGCGTTTGCTTTCCCTCACCGATGAAAAAATTACTTTGACTATAAACTCCCAAATATTGAAAATATAACAGTATGACCGACAAAAACCCGCATCAACAGCACATCGAACACATCACCTGGAACGAGCAGCATATAGCGACCATTATTCGATCTAATTACTTGCCTGATGAAACAACCTTTGTTACGCCGGACCATTATTATCAACAGACCGGTTTTGTAGTATATCCGAAAGGCGGGGTTATCCAGCGGCATGCGCACCTTCCCCTGCAGCGTCATCTGACAGGCACACAGGAAGCGCTTCTCGTGCGGAAAGGCAGGGTGGAGATAGATTTATTTGCTATGGATAAAAGCCCATTGGGCACCTGGACATTGGAAGAGGGAGATCTGATCCTCCTTGTATCAGGCGGCCACGGCATGAGGTGCCTCGAAGATACGGTTCTGCTGGAGATCAAACAGGGGCCATATACAGGTTTGGTAGAAAAGGAACATTTCTGATAATTAATAGAGAGATTAATAGAGATTACTTGAAATTAATAGAGATTGACGGAGACTGATGGAGATTGATAGAGATGCAAGGAACAAGTGTTGCAATCAATCTCAATGAATCACGGGCGCAGCAATTATGAGCATAAAGAGTTTTGAGGATTTGGAGGTATGGCAGCTTTCAAAAGAGCTGGTCACAAAAATTTACCGGATTACAAAAGATTTACCCCAGGACGAAATATTTGGCATTACAAGCCAGATAAAAAGAGCGGCTCTATCGATTCCAGCAAATATAGCTGAAGGATTTGGAAGATTTCATTACCTCGACAAGGCTAAGTTTTATCTTAATGCAAGGGGTTCATTGCTTGAGTTAAAGAGCCATCTATTGATTGCCTTTGATTTAAAGTTTATTGATAAAACTGTTACTCAGCAGTTGATTCAAGACATAGACCAACTCGGCATTAAGCTTAATAATTTTATAACTACAACAAGGGAAAAAGCCGTTAAACAATAATCTCTATGAATTACAATAATTTCAAAATACAATGAAAATGATCCCTGTCTCCGAACCACTTGTCACAGCGCGGGAAGTAGAGTTTGTACTCGATTGCCTGAGAACTGGATGGATATCCTCTGCCGGAAAATATCTTGAGCAGTTCGAGACTGGATGGGCGGAATACTGTAACATGCCTTATGGTATAGCAGTCAGTAACGGGACTACTGCATTACAAATCGCTGTGAGATTATTAGATCTTCAACCCGGTGACGAAGTTATCATGCCGACATTTACCATTATCTCCTGTGCCCAGGCAGTAACTTATTGTAATGGCATTCCTGTGCTTGTTGACAGCAATCCATACAACTGGCAGATGGATGTTACTCAGATTGAGTCCAAGATAACTCCCCGAACCCGTGCAATAATGCCTGTCCATACATATGGCCATCCCACGGACATGGATCCTGTATTAGATATTGCCAAAAAATATGGGCTAATGGTCATCGAAGATGCTGCAGAAGCACATGGCGCTGAATATAAGGGGAGGAAATGCGGCGGGTTTGGAGATATTAGTATATTCAGCTTTTATGCTAACAAACTTATTACTACCGGTGAAGGTGGTATGGTCTTGACAAAGCGCGAAGATCTTGCAGAAAGAACACGTTCTTTACGTAACCTCTGTTTCCAGAAAAAACAGCGCTTTTTACATGATGAATTGGGATATAACTATCGCCTGACAAATATCCAGGCAGCCTTAGGAGTGGCCCAACTGGAGCGGATTGATCAGATCGTGGAGCGCAAAAGGGCCATCGCGGCTGCTTATGCCGAACAACTGAAGGATATAGAGGAGATCGAGCTGCCAATAGAAGAGCCATGGGCAAAAAACGTTTACTGGGTCTATGGTATCATACTGAAAGAGAATACAGGAATAAATGCAGCACAATTCGCTCAGAAACTGGCTGAAAAAAGTATTGAGACACGGCCATTTTTTCTGGGAATGCACGAGCAACCCGTGTTTCACAAGGTGGAATTGTTCATAAACGAAAAATATCCCGTTGCCGAGCGACTTGCCCGTCAAGGGCTATATATCCCTGCCGGACTTACAATTCGAGAATCTGAAATAGAACAGGTTTGTGAGGCTATCAGGGATATTCTCATAACGCATTAAAAGGGGGATTCGATAATAGATAATAATAACTTCAGCAACGTATACGCTTTTACCTACGACATTTTATATAAAGATAAGGATTATGAAGCAGAATGTGATTTTCTGGAAGAGATTTTCCGACGCTTCAACAGTCAACCTGTAAAGCACATTCTCGACCTTGGTTGTGGAACTGGAGGACATGCAGTTCCATTGGCCCGCCGTGGCTATAAGGTTTATGGTATCGACCGTTCTTCTGAAATGACGGCAATTGCAAAGGAGAAAGCTGAGGCTCAGGGTCTGTCTGACCGGACATGGTTTGAAACCGGTAATATCCAGGATATAAATCTTAAAAATAAGTTTGATGCTGTAATATGCATGTTCGCTGTGCTGGGATATCAAACATCAAATGATGATTTATTTGCAGCTTTGCAGACTGTTCGTAAGCACCTGAAACCAAATGGCCTGTTCATTTGTGATTTCTGGTACGGACCTGCTGTACTTGTTCAACGTCCTGCAGAGCGAATAAAGACTATCCACGAGGGAGAGGACCGTATTATCCGTATTGCAAGACCTGAGATTGATACACAGAAAAATGTTGTAACGATTTCATATCAACTGTTGCGTTTAAGAGGTTTACAGTTAGTCGAAGAAACGCAGGAATTGCATCAAATGCGGTATCTGTTCCAGCCTGAAATAGATTTCTTCTTAGCTCAATCGAAGTTGAAACTGTTACACTTCTGCCCATTCATGCAATTTGAAAAAGTCGCTGATGAAGAAACATGGAATGTAGCTGCCATAGCTCAAGCAGTATGATTCATAGCAAAATATTATGAAAAAGATACTCCTGATCCATCCCGAAGGCAATATCAACAACAATCCGAATCTTACCGGTATTGTTGAGATTCTGTGTGAAAATGGATATGCTGTGGAAATTGTTTCCCCGCGTCGCAACGAAATAGCACAGATATCACCATGCATAGGTGCAAATATACTTTTGATTGATGTGCCTGATTTTTCTGAAGCGTTACATTACAAATTTGTTTTATCTCCAAAACTTGGTTCTGATAGAAATGCATGTCAAGAATATTTGCTAAAAACCTTCGGAGAAATAGATTTAGTGATCGGAGTTGATCGCGGAATTATTGATGCTTCTTTTATAGCAAAAACTCTTGGTATTCCTTTTGGACTCATATCTTATGAACTCTACTTCGCTGAAGAAACAGGGCCTGAATTCAAAGCCATTGAAGTAGCTGCATCTCGTGGCATTTCATTTGTAGTCTGTCAGGATCGCGTTAGGTCTTCTCATCTGAGCCGGGAAAATCAGATTCCATTAGAGAGATTCATTGATATCCCGGTAGCTGGAAGATCGGTACAACACAGAGAACGGTTTTACGTTCTCCATGAGTTGCTGGGCCTCGGCAAAGAGAAAAAAATAGCGATATATATTGGCGCCGTGGTTTTAAAATGGTCTGCCGTTGATGAACTCTTGGAGACAACGCCAAGATGGGACGATGAATGGGTGCTTGTCCTGCATCATAATTATGGGAATGCCCGTGAAGTATTAGCAAATAAAAGAGCCTTCAAAAACGTGTATGCATCTCCTTTTCCTGTTCTCCCACTTAAGCAGATGTATTCCCTACTTCATGCTGCTGATCTCGGAATTGCTTTCTACAACATTTCCAGACCAAGGTGCGGTTTTACGGACGGCAATAACCTGAGATATTTAGGTATGTCTTCCGGGAAAATAATTACATATCTACAACATGGATTACCAATAATGATAAATGAGATTGGTGAGATGAGCACGCATGTGCGAGAGAATGCCCTTGGAGTTGTTGTCGACGATTTCGCGAAGATACCTTCTTTGTTACATACCCTTACAAGAGAAGAACTTTCGCGATACAGGGAAAATGTTTATCACTTTTTTAAAGAGAATCTTGATTTGAACGTCACCATAAAGCCCTTACTTAACATGATATCATCACTTGTTAGCAGCGCAACATCGCCTCCAGATATTATGAAGAAAGAAAGCGAAATTCTTGTTCAACATCGGACAAAAGATGGCCTTACCCTTATAGCTCCGGACATATATCCAAATCAATCATGGTATGAAGAGGCAAAAAGACTTTTCGGTGATGATGCAGCAATAGCAATTTTAAGAGCGCCTTCAGGGGAAGGGTTTGAGAAAATACTATTCAGAGAAAATATCCTTTTTATAGGGGCCTCGCACCACCTGCCAGGCATGTTTGACAGTGATGAGAAGATACGTTTCTGGAACAGCATCCCTTCCAAGAAATATTTTTACCAATTCGAACGAACTATCAGAAGTTATTGGGA
>JAGUWT010000236.1 GCA_020062205.1 Thermodesulfovibrionales bacterium | reverse complement strand
GTGAAAGTCAAATTCATTATATTAATCAAAATGATGAATCGTATTCATAGGTCATGCTTCATTGACAGCATCCTGTGAACCCCTTACAATAATGCCTATGGAAGACTACAGACTAAAGGCATTCTGTTTTCTTGTTGAGATGAAGAGTTTCTCAAAAGCAGCAGAGGCAACCTTTATAACACAGTCTGCCATGAGCCACCTTATAAAAAACCTTGAAGATGAAATAGGAGTAAAGCTCCTCAATAGATTGGGCAAAACAGTGGCACCAACACCTGCCGGTCGGCTTCTTTATGACCATGCAAAAAAAATACTCGAAGATTATAAAACTATGGAAAATGATATTTATAATCTTGTCAGGAAGATAAAAGGCCCCCTTTCCGTAGGGGCAAGCACAACAGTAGCTGTATATTTACTTCCACAAGTATTTTACGACTTTTCCAAAAACTATACTGAAGCTCAGATACATCTTTCAGTCTCAAATACAGAAAAGATACTCAATGAACTTCTTCAAGGAACAATTGATATAGGAATCGTTGAGGGAAATGTAAAAGATGCAAGGATTATTTTAGAAGAAATTGCAGAGGATGAGATAGTCTTAATCGCATCAGATGATAATCCTTTGACAAGAAAAAGGCATGTTACTTCACAGGATCTTGAATCTCAACCATTCATAATGCCTGAAGCAGGATCTGGCCTGAGAGAATTTATATATGACTTTCTGTATGACATAAAGATAGATCCCACAGAAATAAAGATAGCCATGACCCTTGGCAATCCAGAGTTGATTATACAGATGGTACAGTCAGGAATAGGTATATCCTTTGTCTCAAAATGGTCTATTTTCAAAACAATCAAGGAAGGAACGATAAAGATTTTGCAAATGTCAGGAAAAAGACTTTACAGAAAATTCTATCTCATCAGTCTGGATAACGAGCCTTCAACTCTGGTTGCAAAAACTTTTCGTGAATTTGTCAAAGGGTACCGATTCTTCATACCGTTTTAAGGATACATAGTTACCCAGACCCTCATGAGCCTTTAGCTCACGAAGTAACGTGAAAATAATAACAGCAAAGTTAGGAAGATTTTTCATTGGAGAGTCTATTCATTTTATTCTTGCAACAACCTTTTGAGTTCATCACCATCGATAACCTCTTTTTCAAGGAGCACATGTGCGATCTGTTTGAGCTTTTCAATTCTCTCTGTGAGAATGTCATTAGCTTTTTCAAGGGATTTTAGGAGTATCTTTTTTACTTCCTCATCGATCTCTCGCGAAGTGGCCTCGCTATATTCTTTTGGTGAACTCCACGGTGTCTCAAGAAAAAGCGGACGACTCCTGTCAAACGATACCGGCCCGAGCTTTTCACTCATTCCATATGCCTTTACCATACTCATTGCCATCGCTGTTGCCTTCTCGAGGTCGTTCTTTGCACCTGTTGATGCCTCTCCAAAGATGATTTCTTCTGCAGCTTTTCCTCCGAGCATGACAGCCATCCGGTCAAGAAGTTCTGATTTTGTGAGGAGGTATCGGTCCTCTGTGGGAAGCTGGATGGTATATCCAAGTGCTGCTATACCTCGTGGTATGATTGATACCCTTCGAACAGGGTCAGCATGGGGCAAGACACTTGCAACAATTGCATGTCCGGTTTCATGGAACGCCACACACTCTTTCTCTTTCTTATTCATTACCCTGCTCTTCTTTTCAAGCCCTGCTATCACTCTTTCAATAGCCTCTTCAAAGTCAGCCATCTCAATGAAATCTTTATTCTTTCTTACTGCTAAAAGGGCTGCTTCATTGACAATATTAGCTATATCCGCACCTACCATCCCTGGTGTCATTGAGGCGAGAACACGGAGGTCCACATTATCAGCGAGTTTCACCTTTTTTGTATGTACCCGAAAGATTTCTTCGCGTCCTTTAATATCAGGGCGGTCAACGAGGACGTGCCGATCAAATCTGCCTGATCTGAGGAGTGCAGGGTCAAGTATTTCAGGACGGTTTGTGGCTGCCATGATAATGACGCCTTTTTTCGTGTCAAAACCATCCATTTCAGTGAGAAGCTGTGTCAGGGTTTGTTCTTTCTCATCGACACCACCTACCGGGCTCAGTCCTCTGGCCTTTCCGAGGGCATCAATCTCATCTATAAAGATAATGCATGGTGCAAGCTTTTCTGCCTGACTGAAGAGGTCCCTCACCCGTGCGGCGCCAACTCCTACAAACATCTCAACAAAGTCAGACCCGCTGATGCTCAGAAAAGCAACCTTTGCCTCACCAGCGACTGCCCTTGCAAGCAGGGTTTTCCCAGTACCTGGAGGGCCTACAAGGAGTATACCTTTTGGTATTTTGCCTCCGAGGCTCTGGAATTTTTGAGGATTTTTGAGAAATTCAATGACTTCTTTTAGCTCATCTTCTGCCTCTTCCACACCCGCAACATCTTCAAAGGTAAGCTTTGTTTCTCCTTCAACATAGATCTTCGCCTTGCTTTTGCCGACTGCCATGAAACCGCCCCCGGCACCACCCATCCTTCTGAGAAGGTAACCCCATACAGCAACAAATACCAATATCGGAACGATCCATGACAGGAGGGTTTTAAACCATATTACCTCCTGTTTTGCTGTATAATTGATTCCCTTTTCAGTTAGTTCCTTTACAAGGTCAGGGTCGTCCATCCTGACTACCGTGAATATATTGAATTCCTTTAATTGCTTTTTCGATTGTTCATCGCTTTCCTTCCGCAGAGTTATGAGGCGATCCTGTGCACCTTTCAGGAACTTTCCTTCTATGTTTCCCTGAGTGATAACAAGATGATCAATAAGATTTTCTTTCAAGAGCACCTTAAATTCACTATAACTGACGGTAACAATCGTTCGGGAAAAGAGATAATATTCCAGGGCTATGATGAATAAGAAGGCAATGAGGAAGTAAATGATGCTGAAGCGGGTTTTTTTCTCCATAAATTCTATCCTATATTATACTTCATTTTTCACCCCCTTAATTTAATTTTTATTAGCTTGAGGGAAAAAGATGTCAAGGGAAGGGGTGAAATAAAATTTTAATTTGCAGAAATCTGAACTCGACCTCGCTGCAGTTTTTTACAATTTAACACTTTCACCTACTATTCCACAGGTATTGGCAGTCGAAACTACTGAGGATTTCAGGAGAAATACGCATAACGCCTTGAGCTCACTGGAAGCCGGGCCGTACCCGGCGATCCAGTGAAGCGATTCGTTAGAATGCTTTTTATCATTATTCAGGGGAAAAAGTAATCTCTTGCTTCGTCGTCAAGCAGAAGGCATTCTTCTAGAATTTCAATGCAACTTTTTATCAAATCAGTATCACGCCCAGGGTCTTCTACATGCCCACATGGAAATTTGCTGCCGTGAAAGAGATTATTTCTTGCTGTTTTGACCGAGTCTAATAATTGATTTAATAGAGGTATTTTTTGTCTCGGCAGGTCTTTCCATTCGAGGCCATTTCTAAATATTTGCTTCTTTGGAGGTTTTGATTGAAGATATTCAACTGCTTTCTTTAAGATCGGTGTTTTTTCAGGATTAAAATCCGTGTCGTGATCACGAGCAAATTTGGTCCAATTGACTTCAATTCTATTTTCTCCACCTGACACATAACGAGCTGTAGAATCATTGCTTGTTAAGGCTGTGCACATTATACTGTTTACAGGCGAAAGGGAGAGCTGAATATGGCATTGGACTATTTCAGGAGAGAATCATATAATCAAGATGTAATAAATTAAAGAGACACGGAGGATGCTATGACTAAAGGCAAGGCAAGTT
>JAGUWT010000062.1 GCA_020062205.1 Thermodesulfovibrionales bacterium | reverse complement strand
AATGGAGTCTCTATGTTTGAGCCTATCGGAGGCTCTGCCCCAAAATATACGGGACAAAATGTAGTTAATCCTCTGGCTGCAATCTGTGCTGCTGGAATGATGCTTGAACATATTGGAGAGGGAAAATCAGCACAACTTCTTGAAAGGGCAGTTATGGAGGTTACGGGGAAATATCTCAAGAGTCTCGCTGCTGGGAAGATGGGTTATAGCACAACAGAAGTCGGCGACCTTGTTGCAAAGTTTGTGAACGAACTCAGCCTGTGAGCGGGCAAGCCTCGATTGACAAAGTTCAGAGTCTTTTGTTATAAAAAAAAATCTGTTCCCGGGTAGCTCAGTCGGCAGAGCAGGTGGCTGTTAACCACCCTGTCGGGGGTTCGAGTCCCTCCCCGGGAGCCAATTTCTTAAAAAACTCACTGAATGTCTTACTTCGTATACATACTACAGAATGAATCTACCTCCCGATTTTAACATAATACATTTACCCCAAACTTCTTCAGGCTCTCGGTCAGGGCGTTTAAGGGAAGACCCATCACATTAAAGAAATCCCCCTCTATTCTTTTGACGATCACAGCACCGAGTCCCTGAACGCCGTAAGCTCCGGCCTTGTCTAAAGGCTCACCGGATATGATGTATGTCTCTATCTCATCCGTACTCAGCCTTTTAAAAAAGACCTTTGACTCTACCGATCTTGATATTTCTTTTTTGCCGGCTGTATCTATTATCGTAAATCCCGTTATTACGGAATGGGCTTTCCCGCTCATGGCCTTCAGCATCTCCTTCGCCTGTTCCTCGTTGCGGGGCTTGCCGAAAAGCCTGCCTCTAAATACTACAATGGTGTCAGCCGCTATAACGAGAGCATTCCTGTATCTGCGGGCAACGTGCCTTGCCTTTTCGCGTGAAAGGAACCTGGCGAGCTCATGAGGCTTCAGGCCGGGATCCACTTTCTCTTTGTAGTCACTCTCATCGACCTTGAATTTCAGGCCTGTCTTTTCGAGTATTTCCTTCCTTCTCGGAGAAGCTGATGCAAGTATGATGGTCTTGATATTACGCATATTGGCCCGCAACAAACCCCGAAGACCAGGCCCATTGGAGGTTATATCCGCCGAGCTGTCCTGCAACATCAACGACCTCGCCCACAAAATAGAGGCCAGGCACTTTTTTTGCTTCCATAGTCTTGGATGACAGTTCATCGGTATCGATTCCGCCGGCCGTAATCTCTGCCTTTCTATAGCCCTCGGTACCTGCAGGCCTTATCGTCCAGTGGTGTATTTGATGCGCTATATCCTTAAGCTCCTTTTCCGTATATTGACATAACGGCCTTGCCGGAGCATTTAATTCACACCACCTGTGGCTGAATCTCCTGGGGAGATATTCCGAAAGAAGGTTGCTCAACTCGATCCTGCTCTTGCGCTTCAATGTGAAAAGTTCATAGGCGTCCATGTCGGGCATCAAATCAATAGTGATTTCGTCCCCGCGTTCCCAATAAGATGAGACCTGCAGAATGGCAGGACCGCTCAGTCCCCGGTGGGTAAAAAGAACTTCCCCCCGGAACTGTCTGCCTCTGTAACCAACCACAGCATCAAATGAAACACCGCTTAGTTCACTGAATTTTTCCAAATCGTGCCGACCGAATACGAGGGGGACAATCGCCGGTTTTAGATGCGTTATCTTCAGGCCAAACCTCGCAGCAGTGCGGAATCCCATGTCCGTTGCCCCGAGTTCAGGATACGATAAACCGCCCGTAGCAATAACGAGCGACCCCGCTTTTATCCTGCCGAGATTCGTTGAAACGTAAAAGTGACCTGCTTTCGTTATGCTTCTAACTCTGCAATTCATGCGCATTTCAACACCGGCGTTGCAGCACTCCTCATAGAGCATCCTGACAATATCCCCTGAAGTTCCACGGCAAAAGAGCTGGCCTTTTTCCTTTTTGTAATATTCTATCCCGTGCCTTTCTAACATGCCGATGAAATCATAGGGAGTAAAACGTGCGAGGGCGGATTTGCAGAAATGGGGATTGGCGGACAGGTAATCGTCGGGCCGCAGATTTATGTTGGTGAAATTGCAGCGCCCGCCCCCTGAAACCCTGATCTTTTTCCCTATCTTATCCATATGCTCAAGAACGAGGACCGAGCGGTTCCTCTTTCCGGCCTCTATTGCGCACATGAGGCCGGCAGCTCCTGCTCCTATGATGATGACATCCTTTTTAATCAGAGGCTTTTTATCCCGATTCACTTTCCGAGCAGCCCTTATTTATAAACCAAGGGAATCTTAAGGTTCTTTGCGGTCTTTTGCTTGACTCATTTTCTCGAACACCTGTTTTAACACTGCAAACAATTCATCAGACAATCTCTGCATATTCTCCATTCTTTCAATAGCCTTAAGAATAAGGTTGTGTAAATCATCCTCTGAAACAGATGCATCCAAAAGTTCCAATGTTCCCTTTACAGTTACTATGTGTTCGCTAATTTTGTCTGATATTTCTTTCAGTCTATAATTGATCTCTGACATTTATGCCACCCCTCAAGTCGACTTAAATGAAACCTCAATAAAAAATAAATACCTTTAAAAATTATATACGATAACTGTGTAAATATTCATCAAGCACAATATGGGATCAGGTTTCCAAATAGGTATTAGGGTCTATCTTTATTTATGACATAATTGTCAATATTGGTATTGGGGTCTTTCAATTATGCACTTTCGGATTTCAAATAAACAATTTTCATTAGCTCTATTTCATCTGGAATTTCAGAATATCCAAAAGGAAATGGATTTCTGATTAGTTCCATTAAAAATTTTTCTCCATAAATGGTATTATATTCAGACACCAGTTTTTTTATTGTCAGTTCATCAATATTCTCAAAAGAAGTAATATTGCTCATTATCATAAATTATTTCTGAGTCTATTGAAAAAGCCCTGAATTTATTCTCCTTAAATATCTGATTTCCCATTTCTACTTAATCTTCTTTTCGAGAGTTTCTTCCAAATGTTATCTGCAAGTTTAATTTCATTTTCAGACAATCCGTAACCATCTTTTAAGATCAAATTATTAGTGTATGCCAAGAGTTTGTTGACATCGTTTTTCCCCCTCATCATTTCGTCAATGTCTCCTATAAAATCAGCATTATCATTTTTGTACGGTAGCAGTATTTTCTCGACCTCGCTTGGCATTAATTCCAATACCCCTCCGCCATAGCTTCTGCCGCAAATTTCAGAGAATGCAAAAGATAGTGAATTATAGTAACTTGCAACAAAAGCCCTGATATTTATATTCTCTTTAATTCTTACCCTATGCATTGTGTCGGTAGTATAGGCACGCGCTTCATTAATGATTAGTTTTGGGAATAAGTTATTTCTCCTGATAAACAAAGCATCGGAAATCCAGACAGAAGGTACTATCTGCCATTCATCTCTGATGCCACATTTATAGCCTTTTTTGATGCCTTTTCTCTCGCCTATCGCAAGGTATTTCAAGGCTTCTTTATATTTTTTCAATTTGTCCATTGTAGGAAAAATCAGCAGATGCGCTCTTGCCTTAGAATTCCTATTCTGCAGCCAGTTAGTATAGGTAAAAATCGGAGTGTCCACCTGCACGCTCCTGCCAACCAAGGGCTTGGCAAAAGGCTGCAGCTCAAATGCCTCAACTACTGCTAAGGGTACTGTAAAAAATTCATTTGAGCCGGTTGTAATGCCGACTTCGACATCCGCAAAATCGCCCAATTTTGGAATAGTACCGTTCATTGTAATTTCTTCCAGAAAGTCAATTTCCTTTTGCTCTAAGAAATAAAAAGTCCATTTATTGGATTTGAAATCTATCCTTTTTTCCGATTTTTTAAGAGATAGTATATCAAGTGCCCGCAGAGCATTATCGTCTTTAACTTCTATGTGTTCGATATAGTGTTCGTTCGTGTTATTTTTTTCGCACAACAGCAAAACAACCTCTTGCTGAATATCGGGGAATACTAATTTTTTGAAAGATACTATATTTATTTTATTGTAATAATGCGATAAAAAGTTTCGTAGAGTTTTGGCATAAGATACTTGCAAGATTTCAGCAGGAAGCACAAAGCCTATTTTCCCTTTCCCTTTTAATAATAAACTTGAGCCGACCACAAATGAAACCCAAGCGTTCGTAAGTTTTGAATACTTGAGGTTCGCTTTTTGAAATATCTTTGCAGCTTCTATTTGCGTTTAGATAGCACTTATATGTAGAATTTAAACTAACCATTCTGCAATCCCTTGAGGCAATTCTTCATCAAACCAATGCCAAATGTCGAACTTATCTGTTCCCTTTTCCCACAGATAAAAATCCCGCTCAATGCGATCATCAGAGTCCACAGAAATTTCCTCAAGTTCCTTCCAAAGTTTTTTTAGTTCTTTAATGTTCATTTTGATGTTTATTTTCTATAATTGATAAAAATTTCATAATTAATACACCCTGCGGTCTCTGCCGCAGTTCCGATGTACTTAGAGCTATTGGAGAAAAAGACCTTGAGCAGATCAGGCTGTTTGAACTTTGACTT
>JAGUWT010000195.1 GCA_020062205.1 Thermodesulfovibrionales bacterium | reverse complement strand
GGTACATCTCCTGACTCTATAGACCGGGCAGAGGACAGAAAGAGATTTAAAGAATTACTCCATAAGCTCAATTTAAAACAGGCTGAGAGTGATACCGCCATGTCTGTTGAAGAGGCTCTCCATGCAGCAGAGAAGATAGGGTATCCAGTAATGATAAGGCCATCCTATGTCCTCGGAGGAAGGGCTATGGAGATAGTCTATGATGAAAAATCTTTGATGGACTATATGAAGCGTGCTGTCAAGGCATCTCCTGAGCATCCTGTACTTGTGGATAAGTACCTTGAAGACGCCATAGAGGTTGATGTTGATGCTCTATCAGATGGAGAAGATGTCATTATAGGAGGGATAATGGAACATATTGAGCAGGCAGGTATCCACTCAGGAGATTCAGCCTGTTCGTTGCCTCCGCATTCATTAAGCAAAGAGATTGTTGACGAGATAAAGAGGCAGACAAAGGCACTTGCAAAGGAGCTCAATGTCATAGGACTCATGAATGTACAGTTTGCCGTTAAGCACGACGATATTTATATCCTCGAAGTAAATCCACGGGCATCAAGGACTGTCCCCTTTGTAGGTAAGGCAACTGGTGTCCCGCTTGCTAAGATGGCTGCAAAGGTGATGGTTGGAAAGAAGTTGAAAGAAATTGGCCTTACTGAAGAAAGGGAAATGAAACATATTGCGGTGAAAGAGGCAGTCTTCCCGTTTGACAGGTTTCACGGAGTTGATACGATACTCGGACCTGAGATGAAATCCACAGGAGAGGTAATGGGCATAGATAATGACTTTGGCCGTGCTTATGGAAAATCCCAGATATCTGCTGGAAACAGGATTCCTTTATCAGGGAAGATTTTTATTAGTCTGAAGGATAAAGACAAACCCCTTTCTGTCCCAATAGTGAAGAAACTGCTTGAACTCGGGATTGCTGTCATTGCAACGAAAGGGACTGCCCAGTACCTGAAAGACCATGGTCTTGAGGTTGAGGTTATCAACAAGGTTACTGGGGGCAGGCCACATATTGTGGATTTAATCAAGAATAAGGAGATTAGTTTTGTTATCAATACAGTCAGTGGGGCTCAGGCACAAAAGGATTCCTTTTCGATACGGCAGAGTTCGCTTCAGTATAGGGTGCCTTTTACAACGACAATGTCCGGAGCCATAGCAGCAGTAAATGCAATAGAAATGCTCAAAAAGAAGCAGGTTAATATAAAGTCTATACAGGAATACCATAGTCATTAGAATATTATTACAAAAGAATATTATTACCTATGTTTAATCACCTCGAAGAGAAAATATTAAGAGGCAGTTCCATCTCAAAAGAAGAGGCCCTATATATTACTGAAGTCTCAGTACCTGATATCTTTGACCTCTTTTCATCTGCAAACAAGATAAGAAACCATTTCAGGGGGAACAAGATAGGTTTATGCTCTATAGTTAATGCTAAATCAGGCGCATGCTCTGAGGACTGCTCCTTTTGCGCCCAGTCATTTAGAAGCAAGGCTGAGATAGCAGTCTATCCCCTTCTCAGTAAGGAAATCGTCATCCAAAAGGCAATGGAGGCAAAAGAATCGGGCGCAAAGAGATTCTCTATCGTGGCAAGCGGGAGAAAGGTTTCTGAAAAAAATGTATTAGACATAGCAGATATGATTTCCGAGATTAAAGATACAGGGCTAATCCCCTGTGCGAGTCTCGGCATATTGAGAGAAGAAGAGCTTTTAATGTTGAAATCAGCCGGGCTTGACCGTTACCATCATAATCTTGAAACCTCAGAAGAATTTTTCCCACAGATATGCAGCACGCACAGCTATTCTGAAAAGCTGAAGACAATAGAAGCAGTAAAAGATATCGGACTTTCTCTCTGTTCGGGCGGCATATTCGGCATGGGAGAGACATGGCAGGACAGGATAGACATGGCATTCTTGTTGAGAGAGCTCGATGTTGACTCAATCCCGATAAACTTTCTGATTCCGATTAAGGGAACAGTTTTAGAAAATAGAGAATTTCTTCATCCATTTGAGGCATTAAAGATTATAAGCCTCTATAGATTTATTTTGCCTCAGAAGGAGATGAGAATCTGCGGTGGCAGGATGCAGATTCTCGGTGAATTCAATTCAATGGTTTTTCTCGCAGGGGCTGACAGCCTTCTTATCGGCAATTATCTGACCACCTCAGGGAGAGGTTATGAGGATGACCTCAGACTCATAGAAACCTATGGGCTTCAGGCTGATTGACTACTGATTGAAAAAACGGCAAATATACTTAAAGCCACAGGACACAGAGAGCACAGAGAAAAGAATTGAATTTTTAAAACTGAAACTTCCTCTGTGCACTACGTGTCAGTGTCTTTTAGTTCTCTGTAGTTATATTTCTCTGTATGCTCTGTGGCTAAATTGCATTCTTTTGATCAACTCTGGCATCTTAAGATATGAAAAGAAATATTATATTAATCTTAGCTATCGTCATTTTATTGTATGGCATTTATATTGCTGCTGAGATGCTCATCCCACTCCCGATAGGCAATAAGAATATGGAAATCGAGATACCAAAAGGGGCTACCTTCAGACAGGCGATTGAGATCCTTTCAAGAGAGAGGCTGATACGTGACAAAAACATCTTCCTGTTCATTGGCAGAATAAGCGGTCTGGATAGAAAGATAAGGGCTGGATACTACTCCATCTACGGCTCCATGAGTCCGCTCGATATCTTCAGAATACTGAAAAAAGGACAGATCATAGAATATGAGATAACAATCGTTGAAGGGGATTCACTCACAGAAATAGCAGAAAAACTTTCAGAAAAGGGGATTATTCATACAGAAGATTTCATGCAGCTTGCTACAGATAAGGATTTTCTCTCATCATATGATATTGATGCACCATCATTCGAAGGTTATATCTTTCCTGATACCTATAAAATCCCAAAGGGTATGAACCCTGAGGAAGCAGTAGGCATGATGATAAATAAGATGCGGGAGGAGTATTCAGGTGAACTGACGGTAAGAACATC
>JAGUWT010000263.1 GCA_020062205.1 Thermodesulfovibrionales bacterium | reverse complement strand
ATAGCAGCGTTTATTGAAGGGAAAGGACTCGGCAAAAGTGTTGTTAATTATAAACTCCGTGACTGGGGTATCTCACGTCAAAGGTACTGGGGCACGCCGATTCCCGTGGCCTACTGTGATCAATGCGGTATCGTGCCTGTGCCTGAAAAGGATCTCCCTGTCATACTCCCCGAAGATGTACGGTTCACAGGCAAGGGCGGCTCTCCACTCCTTGAATCAGAAAAATTTTTATATACTGTTTGCCCAACATGTGGTGGAAAGGCAAGGCGTGAGACTGACACAATGGACACCTTTGTTGACTCATCATGGTATTTCGTCCGCTACTGTTTCAAAAAGGGTGATATTGATTTAACCTCGGTACTCGGGACTCAGCACTCAGAACTGAAATACTGGATGCCGGTTGACCAGTATATAGGTGGAGTTGAGCATGCAGTATTGCATCTGCTTTACTCACGATTTTTCACAAGGGTCTTGCGTGACCTCGAACTTATCAATTTCAGCGAACCATTCACAAACCTCCTGACTCAAGGGATGGTCATAAAAGATGGTGCAAAGATGTCTAAGTCAAAGGGCAATGTGGTTGACCCGAATTATCTACTGCAAAAATATGGTGCAGATACGGCGAGGTTATTCTCGCTTTTCGCAGCTCCCCCTGAAAGAGACCTTGATTGGTCAGATAAGGGTGTTGAGGGTGCATACAGGTTCTTGAACAGGCTGTGGGGAATCGTGTATAAAAATCGTGACAAGTTACGAGTAACGAGTAACGAGTATAAAAACAAAAACTCAGCACTCAGCACTCAACACTCAGTACTGTTGTTCAGGAAGGCTCATCAGACTATCAAAAAGGTTACAACAGATATTGAGCGTGAGTTTCATTTTAATACCGCAATAGCTGCGTTGATGGAACTGGTAAATGAGATAACATCGTTTGAGCATCAATCTGATGAAGACAGGGCAGTATTCAGATTTGCAATAGAGACAGTATTGCTTCTCCTTTCACCATTTTCTCCACACATTGCAGAAGAACTGTGGGAGGCAATAGGTAACAAGCCAAGCATATTCGAACAGAAATGGCCTGAATGGGACGAGGAGGCTGCAAAAGAGGAAGAGATAGAACTGGTTATTCAGGTGAACGGTAAACTGAGATCGAAACTGATGATACCCCTTGGCCTTTCTGATGACGAGATCAAAGGAAGGGCACTTGAGGAACAAAGGATAAAAGAGATTGTTGGCGGTAAGACAATCAAAAAGGTTATTGCGGTAAAGGGAAAATTAGTAAATATAGTCATCGGGGATTGAAGATATTCAAAGACGTAAAAATCCCTAATAAGCATCTTACATACTTGTGTTGTCATTCCAGCTTGTCTGGAATCTTTCTGAGAAAAGAAGGATTTCGGACAAGCCGAAATGACAGGAAATAAAAAGAGGTGTTTCCACGATGAAAAAAATGCCTATTTTAATGCTTCTACTTTTCACTTTTCACTTTTCACTTTTCACTTTATATGGTTGTGGTTATACAATCCATGGCAAAACATCTTTGCCTTTCGATTCAATACAGATTGGTAAGATAGAAAATAAGACATTTGAGCCAAAACTCCAGGATAAACTGTATAAGGCACTCACAGAAGAGTTTCTGAAACAGGGGGTTGCTGTTCATCAGGGTGCACAGTACACCATAAGCGGTGTAATCAATTTGTTCGAGTTAAAGATTTTGTCAGAAAAGGGAGGCACAGCGGTAGAATATGAGGTTAGTATGAAAGGAGATTTTAGACTGGTAGAGCCTTCAGGACAGATGAAAGATTTCAGGGGAATAGGCTCCCCATTCATTGTTTCTTTTCAGGGGTCAGGCTCGATGGAAGATGTGATTGCATTGAAAGAGCGTGCGTCAGAAAAAGCTGTAAGAGACATGGCAATGGAATTAGTTGCTATCCTTATTTACAGTAAGTAATGCATTAACCACAGAGGGCACAGAGAAAGACAGAAATAGAGTTTTTAAAACAAAGAAAATCTTTAATTTTTTCTCTGTGTTCTCTGTGGTTTAAAAATGTTTTTTTGGGGGTTTACAGATGAGCTACCAGGCATTTTTACAGGAAATAGAAAAAGGCATGCCTTCTAAGGTTTATCTCCTGTCTGCAACAGATCCATTTCTCCACAGGGAGGCTGTTGGGGCAATAAAGAGCTTGATACCTGATGAAGAGAGAGACTTTACGTTCCATATATTCGATATTTCGTCGGTGGGCAAGGAGGATATATCACTCGAGCAGATAGTAGATGTAGCGAATACCTTCTCTTTCTTTAGAAAAAAGAGATTCCTTATCCTGGAAAATTTCCATAAGATTTTACAAAAAGACCTTAAAAAAATAGAGTCATACATCGCCAATCCATCACCAGATTCAGTGCTTATCATGCTTCATGAGGGTACATTAAAAAAAGGACTGAGAGAAAGTCTCAGGAAAACAAAATGTATTCCCCTTGATATAAGGGAAACAGAGATTCCCTCCTGGTTAAAGCAGAAGGCACGGTTGTATGGTTTAGAAATATCAGATGGGGTAGCTGACTATCTCATGGGACTTATTGGTCCTGACCTCGGCCTCTTATCAGCAGAGATAGATAAGATTTCGTTGCTCGGAAAGAAGAGGATAGATGTGAATGATATCTCTGATATCATTGTAGGAGGGGGAAGTTATAACCCGTTTGACCTTGTAGATGCCCTCGACAAAAAAGATACTGATAGGGCATTTAAAATTTTCAAATCCTTGCGAGAGACAACAGAAGCTTACAGCCTCATCGGAGTTCTCAATTGGCAATATGGACGTAACCTGTCTTTCATACAGAGAACCAAAGGACATGAATACCTGATGAGGGTATTAGAGCTTCTCAAGAGCGCAGATATAGATATAAAAAGCTCTGGAAGAAACTTCCCTATGGAATATCTGATGGTTAAGCTGCTTCGGCTTTAGACAGGGCATTTACTTTTTTGGTAAGTCGTGAGATATTTCTTGATGCAGTGTTTTTATGAATAACACTCTTCGATGCTGCCTTGTTCAAAGTACGGATTGCCTCGATAAGTGCCTTACCCGCATCTTCTCTATTTCCTGATGCTATGGCCGACTCAACCTTCTTTAAAACATTTTTAACAGCAGAGCTTACAGCTTTATTGCGAAGATTGTTTTTTACAGCCTGTCTCGCCCTCTTTATGGCTGAGAGATTTTTCTTCGGTCTTGCTTTAGCTGGCAAATCAAACCTCCTGTCAAACAGTGATTAGTAAACAGTGATTAGT
>JAGUWT010000026.1 GCA_020062205.1 Thermodesulfovibrionales bacterium | reverse complement strand
GTTTTAAAATCGCTCAATTTAATTTATGGACAGACTCTAAATAATGCTTATTCCCGTTCTTGAAAACCTATTGCAAACCAATTGGTGCTGATATACCATACTTTTTTATCTTATACCCAATCTGCCTTGGTGTAATCCCAAGCATCTTTGCTGCCTTTGCCTGAACCCAGTCGCTCTTCTCAAGGGCATCGAGGATACTTGATTTCTCTATATCTTCAATCCCTGCCTTTAATGATTCCTTTTGCATAAACTCCTTAGGTGTCTGCAATTTAAGATTGATTGGGAGGTCAGAAGATTCGATAATCTTTCCATTGGACATCACAACCAGCCTCTCTATGGTATTTTCAAGTTCTCTCACATTCCCAGGCCAGTTATAATTCATTAATAACCTGACAGCATCAGGTGCTATGGATACATCCTTTTTATTTTCTTCATTAAACCGCCTTAGGAAAAATTCTATGAGAAGGGGAATATCTTCCTTCCTGTCTCTGAGTGCAGGCAGGAATATCGGCACAACATTCAACCGGTAGTATAAGTCCTCTCTAAATTTGCCCTTTAAAATGAGTTCCTCAAGATTTCTGCTTGTTGCAGCAATAAGCCTGACATCAACCTTTATGGTTTTTTCACCACCAACGCGCTCAAACTCCTTCTCCTGAAGGACACGCAAAATCTTTGGTTGTAGATTAATCGGTAGGTCTCCCACCTCATCAAGGAGAATTGTTCCTCCGCTGGCAAGTTCAAATCTCCCTTTTCTTACCATTATTGCACCAGTAAATGCCCCTTTTTCATGGCCGAAGAGTTCTGATTCAAGGAGGCCTTCGGGTATCGAGGCGCAGTTGAATTTTATAAAAGGCCCTTTTGATCTCGGGCTCATATAGTGAATTGCCTTTGCTATCAGTTCTTTCCCTGTCCCGCTTTCTCCATAGAGAATTACCGTTGCCTTTGAATCAGCTACACGTTGAACTGCCTCGAATACCTCCTGCATCCTATCTGAAGTGCCGATGATATTGGGAAGGCTGTATCTCCCCTTTAATTCAAGTTTCAGATTTTCTCTTTCTTGCTCCGAGTCTCTATAATGTTTCCAGAGGATTACATACTGTACAATGATGGAGGCTATGATTTCTAAAACCCTGATGTCTTCATCAATCGTTATTGCCTTGTCCTTAAAAATGCGATCAGCGCTCAGGACACCTATGGACTCTCCCTTAAACTTTATGGGAACACATAGGAATGAAATCCCGCTCTTTCTAATCCTCGAACCTGTCTTATTCAGGAATAAGGGCTCCTCTCCGACATTAGGTATTACCATAGGGGTACCTTTCTCCAGGACCCTGCCTACAATACCCTCGCCTATCTTGTATTTTCCTCTTTCTATCTGTTCTTTCGTGAGGCCATGGGCAGCAACGATTTCTAGCTCTTTTGTATTCTGGTCGAGAAGGAAGATAGATCCTCTTTCCATTTCCAAAAATTCACCAAGGACGCGCATGGTACGGGAAAGATTCTTCTCAAGGTCAAACGAAGAATTCAGAACCTTGCTTACCTCGAGGAGGGCTGAAAGGATACGGTTTTCTCTGACAAGTGATTGGTGCATGGGAGTTATATATTCTCTACCATCTCCCATACACCGCATGGACAGATACCAGCGCAAAAACCACAGCCTATGCATTTATCGTCATCAACGACATACTCATAGGATCCGTCTTCATGTTCTATCCTGTTTATTGCACCCCAATAACAGGTGGTTTCACACATATGGCAATCGCGGCATGTAGCACAGGACATGCATTTATTAGCCTCTTTTTCAGGGGTAAAGTCATCCTGGCAGACTTCGTAATATTCTGTCTTGATGCGTTCATAGGGAATAACCTGTTTAATCTCAGGCCAGCGTGGTGCATGCATGAGTTGATAATGGATAGTTTCAGCAGCAATCCTGCCCTGACCAATGGCATGTGTTACAAGACCTAATCGTGCAGCATCACCAATGGCAAAGACCTTTACATCGGATGTCTGTCCAATCTCATTCACTGCTATCCATCCTCTTTCGGTGTTGATACCTGGTGGAAGAAAATCAAGGATAGGCACATCACCTACGGACATGATCACAACATCAGCATCGAGTGATGAACCATCTTTAAAGTATAGCTTCTTCTCATCCCTGTCGTATCGATCAGTAAATTTCGGCCAGAGTATCTGTGTCCCCTTTGCTACTGCTGTCTCCATCTCCTTGCCGAAGGCTGCTGGTTTCTGAATATCAACTGCTATTGCTGATTCAGCGCCACAGTTGTATGCTTGAGAGGCAACATCCATTCCTACATTACCGGCTCCTATAATAACAGCCTTCTTGCCATTGAGGTCTGGCATATCTCCCATGTTGATACCCCTGAGGAAGTCATACGCTGAGATGACATCTTCAGAACCAGTAAAAGGGAAAATCCTTGGTTTATGGGCACCACATGCAACAACAACAATCTCATGGTCTTTATAAATCTCCTCAAACCTTTTTTGATCTATTTGTGCATTCAGATAGACATGCACCCCTATCTCCCCAAATCGTGAAAGTTCTTTTTGGAGTATCTCTTGAGGTAAACGTTCCCTTGGGATGCAGAGTTCAAGCTTTCCACCGAGTTTATCAGCAGCTTCGTAAAGATTCACTGTATGGCCTTTGAGACCGAGCTGCCATGCAGCACTGAGTCCTGATGGACCTCCACCTATCACGGCTATTGTATGCCCTGTTGGCTCAGCCTTCTTCGGTGCAGGCAGATTAAGGGCAAGACTTCCAAATTTGTCTATGCTGAGGGGTTTGTCGAGTTGTCCCCTTGTACAGCTTTGCATACAGAGGTTAGAGCATATCTGTCCACATACGGTAGCAGGCAAAGGACTATATTGGAGAACCAGTTCCAATGCCTCTTGAAGTTTGCCCTGTCTTATCAGTGATGCCCTTTTGTGTGAAGGAATATGCGTTGGGCAGTTATATGCACAGGGCGGCAAGTATTTTTCATTTGCCCAGACTGGCTTGTTCCGTCTGTCTTTTCCTGTTGTTATATAGGGTAAAATTGTTTGTTCATGGTTTATATATGGTGCAAATATCCCACCCTGTCCAACCTCTTTTTCCCATGTATCCTTCCTGAAATCAGAGGTGGACATCTTGAACCATCTTCGGGCCCTCTTTTCCTGGGGTGTGTATGCAATGAATTTCTTCCACTCATCTGATGAACGGGTAAGCTCGTCATAGTATGACGTCCTGTCAATGGCTTGAAGGAATGGTTTCAAGTTGGTCTTCAGCCATTCCCAATCCTGAGGTGTAATGTCAAGGAGTTTCACATCCCTTTCACTATAACCCTGGATTGGCCCCCTGAAGTATATTGTTCCGCCGACCATTCCAACACATGGACGATAGCCAAGCACATTATCTGGATTCCTTGGATTCACACCGCAAACGACTGCAATCCCTCCTGCCTTGAATTCTGCAAAAGAGTCTCCAACATTCCTGAAATACCATGATTGTGGCGGGTCAAATCTTGGATTGTGCTTTGTCATGGTATCACATCGTGCACCACCACTTCCCTGGACATAGAGAATTCCCTGTGCAGCAGCATTAAAGGCGCCGTTTGTAACATCTCCTAAAACGGTTATCTTTGCGCCACAGTTAATCCATCCCACATCGTCAGAAACACTCCCTCTTACAATAATTTCAGTGCCGAACATTCCCATGCTTCCAAGTCTCTGACCAGCAG
>JAGUWT010000198.1 GCA_020062205.1 Thermodesulfovibrionales bacterium | reverse complement strand
TTTTTAGCATACTCTTCCACATCTGATTTATCTGAAGTAGCTGAAACGGAATAAAAATCTCTGTGCATAACATTGTTAACCTCATTATTAAAACTTAAACCAGTTATTAACCCTCTCCGAATATCTCCATCTGTAAGTGTTCCCAAAAGTCTCTCATGCTCATCTACAACAAAAAGTATCTTCTCAGCAGTCTCATTAAGTCTTTGCATTGCTTGCTTGATTGTTGTAGTAGCAGGCACTAAAAGAGATCTTAATATAGTTTTGTCCACAATCTTACCAGATCTCCTTTAAAACCATAAATGCTTCCGCATACTTTACCCCTGCAGTAGCACCTCTAAAAGTAGCAAGCGCTTTCAGATTTTCTATACTTCTTGGGAATGGATGCTCTCCCAGTTCACCCTTGTATATCTTCATGATATGAATCTTCTCATCAAAATACTCTGAGATGTCTGAAAAACTATTCGGGATGAAAGCGCTGTCAGGAAGAAGGGACGAAAACTCTGTCTCTGAAACGGTTTCGTACATCAGAATCTTCTTTATAGACGGGTAGCGAAAAGTCTTTGTGGAACTGATTACACCATCAAAGGTAATTTTATGGTCAGAATGCATATCATTTCTATTCGGGAGGTAAACTATATCTGGAGCCGCCTTACCAACTATGTTGCTCACCGTCTTTACCATCTGGCCTCTGGGTATTTCATCGAGTTTGGTAGTCGGAAAATCCAACTTAAAGACATCCTTAAACCCATACCCCTTAGCTACGATATTTATCTCCTTCTGTCTTTCCTTTACCTTTATTTTGGTATAACCTTTTTCGGTCGATATGTTAGTCATGATCATCCAGTAAACTTCATCTCCCATCGCTTTGTGCTTGAGGATGGTTCCCCCGCAACCGAGGGTCTCATCATCGGGGTGGGGAGAGACAACTAAGATTTTACTCATAGGTAATCCCCCTCTATAGGTAAAGGGTTAAAACCATGCTCAACAATTTTAATAACACCATCGCCTGTCTTAACCTTTACACACAGACCTTCTACCGAGATTATTTTGCCGGGTTCAAGGTTCTCGTATCCTCCCGTGCCATCAGGCATCTCTACCTTCCAGATCTTGACTTCTTTCCCTTTATAAAGCGTATGGGCACCCACATAAGGTTTCGTTAATGCCCTGACAAGGTCATATATCCTTTTACTGGACATCCTCCAGTCTATCTCTCCGTCCCTATGGGTTCGCTTCCTCCAGTAGTTCGCCTTAGAGTGGTCCTGTTCAGTCCTTTTTATAATTCCTCTTTCCAGGTCAGGGATGTTCTCTTTAAGTATTTCCATTGTCAGCCTCTTAACCTTTTCATATACTGTCAATGCATCATCTGAGACATCTATGTCAAACTCCTTTTGTCCCCAGATATCGCCTGAATCAACCCCTTCATCCATCCAGAAAAGTGTGATACCACTTTTTCTTAAGCCGTTCGCTATGGCCCAGATGATCGGATGCCTTCCCCTGTTCCGTGGCAGTAAGGCAGGATGGCTTCCGATACAGCCAATAGTAGGGATTCCCAGTATATGCACCGGGATTACCTGAGATAGGCCCAGGACGAATATAATGTCAGGTTTATTTACCTTCAGGTGTTCCGCCTCATCATGTATCTTTTTAAAATAGTAGACATCCTTTCCAAAATTTTTAGCCACTTCCTTAAGGTCAAAATAATCACTGTTATATTTTGCTGCTTCCCTAAAAGGACACATTATACCAACTATATTCACACCCATCTGAAGCAGTGCCCTCAGACAATATGCACTATATTCGACCGACCCTATAAAAACATACCGCTTTATTATAAAACCTCATGAAACTCTTTTTTTATCAAACTTTCATCCAGAGGGATCGTTCTTAACTTTTCCACTATCCTGTCGCTGGAATTCCCTTCACCGTAAGGATTCCGCATCCCTATTAAGGAGCCCTTAAATTCGGGAGATAGGGCTCTCCCTATAGCGCTTTTGATAAGATTTTTTTTGCATTCTGGCACATCAATTACATTCTGGGCACGAACTCTACCGCGTTGCCTATCACTGATATTGACCACCGGCAGCTCAAATGAAGGAGCTTCGGTCAGTCCGCTCGAAGAATTCCCCACCATCACAATAGCGTGTTTCAGCAAAGACAGATATTTTAACTGCCCGAGTGAGGCAAATGCCTTCCCTCTTTCTGGATTCTTATTGATAAAGTCCTTTATCTTTTTGATTATAATCCTTCCCCCAGTATCAGCATTCGGCAGGGTGAATATCCAGTAAATATCAGAAAATCCCTTTAATGAAGCCAATAAGTCAGACATCTGGGATTCGGCAGTATCTTTTTCGAGGGTAACAGGGTGATAGGTTACAACACCTATTTTTTTATCTTCAGGGATACACAATTCATTAAGAAGCTCTCTTTTGTTCAATAATGGAAGCTTATAGATATTATCCAATCCGGGCGCCCCATAGCAAAAGACATTCTCAGGTCTCTCTCCCATCTGTATAATCCTGCTTTTATACTTTTCAGTCGCAGAAAAATGGATATGACTCATCTTGGTTATTGCATGGCGAATGGGTTCATCGATCAACCCCTCTGTAGCCTCACCTCCATGGATATGCGCCACAGGTACCCTAAAGGGAACCGCAGATGCAGCAGCAGATAGGATTTCAAATCTGTCTCCTAGGATTACAATTATATCAGGCCTGAGTCTCTCATATGCTTTTGCAAATCCAATCATACCAAGACCCATAGAGGTTGTTACAGCAGTTTCAGAATCCGAGGAAAGTAACATTTCAACCCTTTCAGAAATCGGAAAGCCATCTTTTTCTATCTCCCTAAAGGTAAGGCCGAATTCAGGCGACAAATGCATCCCTGTTACGATCAATTGGAGCTCAAGTTCAGGGTTTTCATGGATGCCTTTAATAATCCAGTAAAGAAGCCCATACTCTGCCCTTGAGCCTGTAACGATACAGATCTTTCTCTTCAAATCTCTATTAACTCGTCCTCCTCGAAATCCCTTTTTGCCTTTATTCCTATTATTTTATCCCACTGCATAGGGCTTATACCAGTTCCCGGACGTTTGGTAGTGATATTTTCTTCTGATAACAGTTCCCCTTTTTTAATATTTTTTGCGGCTACGATGCTTTTCCTTACGATAGGCTTATTTTTAAGCTCTGATGCTGATGGACTTTTAATACCATTTCCAAGGGCTTTCTCTATATTCCTGATTGCCTTAATCATAGTTATGAGTTCATATGGCTCAAGGCTTGCCTTGTGATCGGGTCCTTTCATATTTTTATCTAATGTGAAATGTTTTTCAATAACGGTTGCACCCAATGCTACTGCCGCAATAGGAACTTCGATCCCCAATGTGTGATCAGAATACCCAACATTAACCTTAAAGGTCTTTTTTATAGTAAGCATAGCTGAGAGATTTACATCTTCAATCGGTGTTGGATATTCTGTGTTAGCATGAAGAATCGTGATATCTTTCTTCTTTGTTCCAGCTTCTATAAGGATATTGAGGGCATCTCTTATCTCTTTGAGATTTGCCATGCCGGTTGACATAATAATCTTTTTTTTAAGTAATCCTATTTCCCTCAGATAAGGCAAGTTAGTTATTTCACCAGAGGGTATTTTAAATATTTCAACCCCTAAGCTATCCAGCAAATCAATGCTTTCAAAATCAAAAGGCGTTGAAAGAAAGATAATGCCCTTGCCTCTACAGAAGTCTATTAACTTTCCGTGATCATTAGGACTTAATTCAAGCCTTTTAAGCATCTCAAATTGAGATGTCCTTTTATCTGTAATCTCTGATTGATATTGCGCCTTTGGTGCGGATTTGCTTACAAGCTTTTCAGTCTTAAATGTTTGAAATTTCACTGCATCCGCACCTGCCTCAATTGCGACATCTATCAGTTTTTTGGCTATGTCGATAGAGCCGTTATGATTAACGCCAGCCTCTGCAATTATAAAAGTTTTCATTTAGCAGGAACCCCTTTTACAGTCCTATCGTCCTCAACATCATTAATTACAACAGCGCCTGCGCCCACGATTACATCTTTGCCTATCTTAATCCCCTGCATCACTGTGGCCCCTGTACCAATAAAAGCTCCCTTGCTGACAGAAACTCCTCCGGAAAGCACTGCCCCAGGTGATATATGCACATGGTCGTCAATAAGACAGTCATGTTCAACAATTGCACCTGTATTTATGATACAGTTTTTGCCTATTCTTGCATCTGCATTAACAACTGCCCTGTGCATAACAATAGTGCCTTCTCCTATAAAAGTATGCTTTGAAATGTAAGCCAATGGAGAAATAATCACGGGCAAATTTATATTAAGATTCCTTAGAAAATTATATTTCTCTATTCTTAATTGAGGTGATTTTGTCTGACCTATGGTAATTAAAAAATACCTGTATTTCTTTGCCAATTCAGGGAGATTCTCATCAGAAGCTATTATTTTGTAACCTAAAACTTCTTGATCTATCTTTCCTTTTAAATCCACAATCCCTGCAATTTTAAACCTGTCCTCTGCTTCTAATACATCAATACAGGCTTTGCAATGACCACCGCCACCTATAAGGATAATTTGATCTCGACTCGGCATCCTAATTTACTATCCTCAATGTATCTTTTAAAACGTTGCAAATGTAATAAATATCGTCCTTAGAGTTTAGGGTTGAACTTGGTAGACATAAACCACTATTGTAAATTTGGCTGGAGTTATTAAAGTTGCCCTTTTTAAATTTCTTATAAGGTGGGAATTCCACTATCGGCATGAAAACCCTCCTTGAAGGAATCCCTTTCTCTTTTAATAATTTCTGCAATGCTGATATATTTACATCTTTGTTAATCATGATACAGGTTAACCAATGAGAACTATTTGCGTTGTCATGCTCTGTTTGAAAACTAATATAATCAATATCTTTTAATTCTTCTTTATATATATCATGAAATTCTTTTTTCCTCGCTAAAAAATCATCCAGTTTTGTCATCTGTGAAAGACCCATAGCTGCTTCTATATTGGTCATTCTGTAATTAAACCCTATCTCGGGGTGATAATAACCGTTTGATTCATCCCTTGCCTGATTTACCAGAAACTTTATATGCTCCAACCTCTTTATATCTTTTCCAACCACCATACCTCCGCCACCGGTTGTGATAATTTTATTGCCGTTGAAGCTGAAACATCCAAAATCTCCGAAAGTGCCAGTAAATTTACCTTTATATTTTGCTCCTAAACTTTCTGTTGCATCTTCAACGACGTGCAGATTATGTTTGTCTGCAATCTTCATAATATGTTCCATGTCGCAGGGATTTCCATAGAGGTAAACTAAGAGTATTGCTTTCGTTTTTTCTGTTATGTTCTTTTCGATTTCATCGGGATCAATATTCCATGTGTTCATATCTACATCAACAAAAACTGGCTTGGCTCCGACATACATTATAGGGTTGACTGTTGCTATGAATGTTAACGCAGGGACGATTACCTCATCCCCTTTACCGATCCCAAGTTCATATAAAGAAATATGAAGAGCAGCAGTACCGCTTTGGGTTGAAACAGCTTTGCTTGCACCTAAATATTGTGCAAACTTTTCTTCAAACTCTGAAACAAAAGGCCCTATCGTTGAAATATATCCGCTGTCTATGGCCTTATTGAGATATTCTTTTTCCAGTTCTCCGACATTTGGAGCGTCTAAATAGATTTGCTTATACATTATAGATGTCAGGTTTATAATTTCTTAAATTATCTTTATCTTTAAACCATTCGATTGTCTCTCGCAAACCTTCATCTAATGTATATTTTGGGTTCCAATTGGTCAATTTTATTATTTTTTTGTTACTGCCTAATAATCTTTCGACTTCACTTTTTTCCGGTCTCAACCTAATTTTATCCTTTTCGATTTTTGCCTCAGTTGAAAGTATGTTCATTATTTTCTGAGCAAGATCACCGATAGAGATTTCAGATTGTGTTGCTATGTTTATTGTTTCTCCTATAGTCCGATCAGACTTTGCTATTTCAATAAACCCTTTTACTGTGTCTTTTACAAAGCCCAAATCTCTTGTTGGATGAAGTGCACCAAGTTTAATTTCCTTTTTACCCGATAACAGTTGCGTGATTATTGTTGGGATAACAGCTCTTGCTGATTGTCTCGGTCCATAGGTGTTGAAAGGCCGTGCAATAGTAAGCGGCAGATCAAAAGAGTGATAGAAACTCATGGCTATTGCATCTGCAGCTATTTTGGTAGCGCTGTATGGAGATTGTGGTTGAAGTGGATGGTTCTCATCTATGGGAACATATCTCGCCGTTCCATATACTTCGCTTGTAGAACAATGAATAATTCTTTGACAGGTATTTTCTAATGCTGCCTGGCATATGTTCAAAGTACCTTTTATATTGGTATCCACATAACTATCTGGAGCAATGTATGAATAGGGGATTGCAATTAATGCAGCTAAATGAAATATTACATCCACATTCCTTATTATTTTCTTACAATAATGCGGGTCCCTTATATCTCCAGTAAGTACTTCAATTTCATTTAAACAATTGATATCTTCTAACCATCCCCATGAATTGAAAGAATTATAATAAGAAAGTGCTTTAACTTTAGCACCTTCTTTAACCAAAGCCTCAGTTAAATGGGAGCCTATAAATCCATCAGCGCCAGTTACTAAAACTTTCTTATTTTTAATAGTCATTTCAAGTACAAATCAATGGAATTGGTTTCTATGCAGGATGTCTTCTAACTTTCGTTTTGGCACATGTAAAGTTTCCTGATCATCAAGCCAATATTTTACTGAATCGATCATCTCCTCAACGACAGGCTCTTCGTTTTTATATCCAAGGGCAACTACCGAATCAATCTTATAATTAGGTGGAATTTTTAAAATTTGATGCAAATCTTCCCTTTTTATTGATTGAATCCAGCACGTGCCAATATCCTCTTCTAAAGCAGTCAGGAGGATATTCTCAATTGCCGCTCCCACATCCCACTCGAGAAGGTTGGGGGTCAGGTCTTGCAATAACACTTTCCTCTCTCAGCCCCTTCCATCACCTTTCTTTACCTACCACTCAAAACTCTGCACAATGATTATTCCTC
>JAGUWT010000082.1 GCA_020062205.1 Thermodesulfovibrionales bacterium | reverse complement strand
TTAAAGAAAGAAATACTCGAAAAGCCGGCTGAGCCTATCATCGAGACACGGATTGCAGAAGCACTTTCTGACTATTTTGGAAAGCCTGTTGATGATTTTCTGAAAGAACCAGAATTTGCTGGCAAACCTATACGATGCTGGGAATATATCAGATGCGGTCAGCCGAGCTGCCCTGCCTATGGGAGCAAGGAGGGCAGATGCTGGTTGATCATGGGAACACATTGTGCAGGTATAAAGGTAGCCGCATATCCTGAAAAGGTGGATTTCTGCAAGGGATGCGATTTGATCATCGAAAGCATCATATCGAAATCAGAAGAGTTTGTATCTTCGGAATCCGTAAGCAGTGGTGATTCCAAGAAAAAGATTATACTCACCATTGATGATAATCCCGAGGCAATTGATATCATAAGGAAATTTTTAGGAGATGGATATCAAGTTGTCGGCCTTCTGAGCGGAGAAGAAGCAGTTGAGAAGGCAAAGGAGATAAAACCCATGGCAATCACCCTCGATATCATGATGCCGAAAAAAGATGGATGGCAGGTATTGAGAGAGCTAAAAGATAATCCCGAGACACAGGATATCCCGGTGATTATCCTTTCAATCGTTGACGACCAGAGAATGGGCTTTAGTCTCGGTGCTGCTGAATTTATCATAAAACCGGTTGAAAAACATATCCTCCTGAGGAAGCTGAAAATGCTTGAAAAGACAGCCCAAATAAAACGTATTCTGGTAGTTGATGATGATCCGTACACAGTAAGACTGATTGGCAATGTTCTGGAAGAGGCGGCATATCAGGTATCCACGGCATACAACAGCGAGGATGCCATCAAGTCAATACAGGAGTTCAGGCCAGACCTCATTGTATTGAATATAACAATGCCTCAAACTGGTTTCGATGTCATTGAATATCTGAAGAGTGAGAAGAAAGCGAAGGATATTCCATTAATAGTTCTTACGCAAAAAGATCTCACCGAAAAGGAAATAGATGACCTGAATGGAAGGATCCAGGGGATCCTGAACAAGGTTATACTTACCAAAGAAGATCTTTTGCAGGAAATGAAGGAGACAATCAGCAAGATTAGCAAGGACTGAATACTGGAAATGCCCGGGGGAATATAGAGCAGGCAGTAAGTTCTGCTTTACCATTACAATAAACTACCCCGCAGCAGAGCTGCGAGGTATCAAATATGTCATTCTGGCTTGTCCGGAATCCTTCTTTGCTTTACTGTATTGTTGTGTATAATGCATTACTCCAAAAGGATTCCCGACAAGCCTGCCCTGCTTCGCAGAGCGAGGCCAGGGCGGGAATGACAGAGTAGGGATAATATTAACCCTGATGCAGAGCATCGAGGAATTCTTTGATTAATAAAAGAATTGCTTGAAAAGCATGCTGATTCATTATAATAGAGTTGCATACCTATAAAAAACAAGAGATGGAAAAAACACATATACCTAAAAAGATTCTGATAGTTGAAGACAATGAGGACAGCAGGGAGCTCGTTGTCAAGGTTCTGAAAAATAAGGGCTATGTGACTGTTGAAGCTGTTGATGGTGAGGAAGCTTTGGAAAAGGCTATTGCTGAAAAACCGGATCTTATCCTCCTGGATATCTCAATCCCTAAACTGGATGGGTATGA
This sequence comes from Thermodesulfovibrionales bacterium, assembly GCA_020062205.1. Lineage (GTDB taxonomy): Bacteria > Nitrospirota > Thermodesulfovibrionia > Thermodesulfovibrionales > SM23-35 > VGWY01. The sequence continues at coordinate 3,594 of JAGUWT010000082.1, read as the reverse complement.
GGTTGCAAAAAGGTTAAAGAACATGGAGGAGTTCCAGGGAATTCCCATTATAGCTTTTACTGCTCATGCGATGAAAGGCGACAGGGAAAAGATCATTGTTGCAGGTTTTGAAGGATACATATCAAAGCCGGTAAACATTCGTAAATTGCCAGAACAAATTAGAGCTTATCTGAAAGGAAAATGGGAGAGTATCTTAGGTGGAGAAGAAAAACAAGATATTGATTGTTGATGATGCAGCAGATACAGTTGAAATCCTCAAGAAGCGGTTCGGGGCTGAAGGTTATGATACAGCAGAAGCATACAATGGTGAAGAGGGGCTTCAGAAGGTTGCTGAGTATGAACCTGATTTGATCGTCCTTGATGTCATGATGCCAAAGATTGACGGCTATGAAGTCTGTCAGAGACTCAAAGCAGATATAAAGACCAAATTAATTCCTATCCTTATGCTCACCGCAAAGGGTGAGGTAGAGGATAAAGTAAAAGGTCTGGATATCGGGGCCGATGATTATTTAGCCAAGCCTTTTGACTACAAGGAGCTCTCTGCAAGGGTCAGGTCTTTATTTTCTCTTAAGGAAACACACGAAAAGAAGGTAAAAGAGGAAAAATCAGGGGCACTGGAACAGATGATGGATCAGGTCGCCCATGAGATAAGAAATCCCCTTACTGCCATTGGAGGTTTTGCACGCAAAGTCTATAATAAGCTTCCTGATGATGATCCCAACAAAAAGTATATGGAAATGATCATAGAAGACGTAGCCGTACTGGAAAGCATGATTAAGCAGCTTATTGAGTTAAAAAGCATGGCTGTGACATATAAAGAGCCTACAAATGTAACTGATGTAATCAAAGAATCCCTTGCCGTTTTTGAACAGGATTTTTCACAAAAGGCTTTTCACGTTCAAACTGAATTAACGGATAATCTTCCTTTAATCAATGCAGACAAAAAACTTCTAAAAAGGGCACTCTGTAATCTTATCAAAAATTCTCTTGAAGCAATGGAGGCAGGTGCTAAAGAGCTGAAGATTGTAAGTAGGATAGAGAATGAAAATGTGATAGTAACTATATCTGATACAGGAAAAGGTATCTCGAAAGATAAGCTCAAGAGCATCTTTGACCCTTTGTTTACCTCAAAGGTTTATGGCCCGGGACTTGGTCTTACCTTTGCACAGAAGATAATCCAGGATCACAAGGGGACGATTTCTGTAGAAAGTGAACCTGGAAAGGGAACGACTTTTACGATAAGCTTGCCGGTATAGAAAACCTGATTCTTTAACTATTTATAATACAAGCGGCATAGTATTTAAGCGGATTCTTTTGTCGATAGTCATAGTCATGAGGGGACTGTCCCAGATTTACGGACAAACGAAGTGGAGTCGTAGAATCGGGACTGTCCCCTGAGTAACAATGAAGACTCCCCGCCGCAGAGACGGCAGGGTATCGTCAGGAAAATTTTCACCTTCAACCCCCAAACCCCCTACAAAAGGGGGTTCAAGGAATCCCCACAGCAGAGACTGTGGGGTATTAAAAATTTAATCAAGAGGCAAAAGCCCTCGGAGGTCGGTACGACCGAGAATGAGCGAAAATACTATGCCGCGCCTGTATTCTTATTAACCCTCAATGTCCTTAATCGTACAATTTCCTCTTGATAGCCATAGATATGCGCACCAGCACTATACGCATACATTGGGCCATTCTTGAGAGAAGCTTCTCCAGCAACAAACTGCTTTAAAAGCTCTATCCCCCCGAGATTTGTAGGAAATCCTGCCCACAAATCCCATGACCTGAAATAAGCGCTGACCGTCAAGATTAGATCATTATTAACTGGAATAACTTTAAAGTCCAGTAACCTCAGGCATGGTGGGTCAAGCTTGCCATCCTTTCCATAACATATATCAAGATCTTCAGGGGTTCCTACTTCAATAACAGCCTGATTCGTAAGAGGAGTTTCCCCAAGCATGTCTATAACACGTTCAAGTTGTGTCCCCCCTTCTGGCATCTTGCTGTTGATTCTGCTTGCATACCTATACGTCTCGTTCTCCGCAAGTTCAGGATTCATGAGGTAGTTTACAAAGTAATCCTCTATATATTCCTGCGTTGTCGGAGCAGGTATGCAGGAGTTCGGGGGCATGGTTGGTATCATGTCATAATAGGGATGCTCGATATATACGGCTATACCTGGATACTGGAGCCTGTACTGTTCATTCTCGAACGAGCCTTTCTGTATCTTCTGCTCATAGCCGTAATCAAAGAGATTATAAATGAGCTGAAACCATGCATCAGATATGGTTTTTGCCTTCACAGAAAATGGAAGCATAGCAGTTTCAGCTTATCAGAGTATCTTTAAGACTGTCAAATGGAGAGCTTTTTTCTTATAATTAATACGAATCCGCATATCATTACAAGAAACCCGGTGAGTAGCGGGTATTGTACCGTATAAACAATAGGCGTAAGTATTCCCCTTGTAATTGGCCTCAAGGATTCATGCCTGGCTATGAAATCTGCAATTGGTGGAGAAACTGTATAGTAGAATTTCACAAATGCCCTTCCGATTATATTCGGAATTTCAATTTTGAATTCTGCAATTTGCAATGTGAAATTTGCAATAAGCCAACTGTCCCTGAACTCCCTCAACACCCTGACATCAGAATGAAGGTATGAGCCATATGCTGCTGTGGCAATGAAACAGCCGCCTCCGCCACCTCTTCCTGCAGAAACTGAAGGTGCCGTTCCTTCCCCTGTAAGAGCAGCCGTTAAAGTATATTGATTATTGTCAGCGTCTTTGTAAGGTATATTGAGGTCAGTATCATACTTCACTGCTGTCTGCGGTGTAAACTTAACCTTTATTGTACACACTTCACCTGTATTGAGAGTTTTGGTTGAACAATCATTTTTCACTATCACGAATGGAGGATTCGGAGGCAGAGGAGAAATTTGTTCAACTGTCAACTGGATACCGTCTATGTTCGAGGTATTTGTTACGGTAAGCGTCTTCTCAGAACTTGAGCCGGTAGTTACACTTCCAAAATCAACAGGTGATAGGTCTGCCGTAAGCTGTTTTATTGGAGGGGGAGGCGGCGGATCAGCAGCGTACACATATGTGCTTACCCATAATAATAAGCATATACTCAACACTAAAACAATTTTAAATTTTGTATTTTGCAATTTGTATTTTGAATTCATCATCATACCTTTCCCTCCTTCTTCCTTCTTCCTTTTCCTTTTCACCTTTCACATTTCTCTTTTCGCTTCAATAACAAATTGCCTTTCCCCAGCATTCGCATACGAGTATGAAGACCGGCTCTTCATGTCGATGGCTGTTCCTGTCGCTGTATCAGTCAGCATGATATGTACATCTGATGGTATCTGTGCAGGATTCCACCTGAGTTGTATGTATTCTCCTGTCAGTTCTGATTCAACAAAGAAATTCCATGTTTTGTTCCCGGTTTCTGACCTGATATCCTTCCAGTATTTCTGACCTTCAAGTTCTATATATGCCTGTATGTCTCCTGCAAGAAATGCAGGGATATCATACCTTCCGTCTATGCCATCGGTTGCATCAGGTCTCTGTCCTATGGTGAGTCTGTTTTCTGCATT
>JAGUWT010000027.1 GCA_020062205.1 Thermodesulfovibrionales bacterium | reverse complement strand
TTTCCTATGAAGGTTTTTGTAGCAGGGCTCAATCATAAAACTGCAGATGTTGATGTCAGGGAGAAATTAGCATTTAACGGCCCCAGACTCGAAGAGGGCCTGATACGTTTCAGAGAACTCCCTGAGATAGAAGAGGCTATCATACTGTCTACCTGTAACAGAGTAGAATTATATGCAAAGATCAGGGATACTGTAAAAGCAACTGAATCATTAAAGACGTTCCTTTCAGAATTTCACAATATAAACAGAGGGTCGCTTGATAATGCCCTCTATCTCTATGATGATACAGATGCAGTGAGGCATGTCTTCAGGGTGGCCTCAAGTCTTGACTCTATGGTTGTCGGTGAGCCGCAAATCCTCGGTCAACTGAAAGATGCATTTGATCTTGCCCTCAAGAAAAAGACTACAGGAATTCTTCTGAACAAGCTAATGAAAAAGGCGATCTCGGTTGCAAAGAGGGTAAGGACAGAAACGAGGATAGCTGAAAATGCCGTGTCGATAAGTTTTGCCGCAGTTGAACTTGCAAAAAAGATATTTACTGACCTTTCAAAGAAGGTATGTATGCTCTTAGGGGCAGGTGAGATGGCTGAACTTGCAGCACGGCATTTGATCAGCAACGGTGTGAAAGAGATAGTTGTTTCAAACAGAACATATGAACGTGCATGTGATCTCGCAAAGGAATTTCATGGAAGGTCTGTCAGGTTTGATGAATTCATACAGGAGATGGTAAGAATTGATATCGTTATCTGTTCAACAGGCGCCCCTACTTATATATTAACAAAGGGACAGATGCAGAAAGTAATGAAGGAAAGAAAACAGAAGCCTGTTTTCATTATTGACATCTCTGTGCCGAGAAACATAGACCCTGAAATTAATGATATGGACAATGTGTATCTCTATAACATTGATGACCTGCAGGGTGTTGTTGATGCGAACATTTTTGAAAGGCAGAAAGAGGCGGAGAAAGCAGAAAAGATCATAGAGGAAGAGATCGATACCTTTCTGAAGTGGCAGTCATCACTCGATTCTGTCCCAACCATAGTAGCCCTTAGAGAAAAGGCAGAAGAAATTAAAAGGGAAGAACTAAGCAGGCTTTTAAACAAGATTCCACAGATTGGTGAGAAAGAGAGAGAGGCAATTGAATATATGGCCTCTGCGATTGTCAATAAGCTTATCCACCCCCCTACTACAGTACTGAAAGAGGATTCTGAAGACAGAGATGTCCTGATAGCAACGATCAAAAAACTCTATGGAATCGATGATAAGAAATAGAATATCTATTGGCACACGTGGCAGCAAGCTTGCTCTGTGGCAGGCAGAATGGGTGAAAGCAGAGCTTCAGAAGGTAACCCCAGGACTTCAGATTGATCTCATCAAAATAAAGACAACAGGAGATAGAATCCTTGATGTCCCGCTCGCGAACATTGGAGGGAAGGGGCTTTTTGTAAAAGAGATCGAAGAGGCGCTTCTGAGAGGGGATGCAGATTTAGCAGTCCACAGTATGAAAGATGTGCCGACAGATTTCCCGACAGGGCTTCATCTTGCTGCCATATGCAAGAGGGAAGACCCGAGGGACGCCTTGTTAGTAAGGCAGAAAGCAGAAGGCAGAAAGCAGTCAAATTCCCCCTTACCCCCCTTTACTAAAGGGGGGCGTAGGGGGATTAATAACTCGTTGCTTTACGATTTGCCTCGTGGTGCAACTGTGGGCACAAGCAGTTTAAGGCGTTCTTGCCAGCTTTTACATAGAAGACCTGATTTGAAGGTTGTCCAGTTAAGGGGGAATCTCGATACAAGGATAAGAAAACTAAATGAAGGTCAGTTTGACGCAGTTATCCTTGCAGTTGCTGGTATCAAGAGGCTTGGATTATCTAAAAGAATTACCGAAATTCTTAGTCCTGAGATAAGCCTTCCTGCAATTGGGCAGGGGGCTATAGGAATAGAATGCAGGGTTGAGGATGAGTTGATTAATACCATTGTCAATCTCCTTAATCATACAGAGACGGCAATATGTGTCAGGGCAGAGAGAGCATTTCTGAAAAGACTGGGTGGCGGTTGTCAGGTGCCAATCGCTGCATATGCAAGGATAACCAGAAGACAGAAGTCAGAAGTCAGAAGTCAGCAGTCAGATCCCTCATCCCTCATCCTTCATCCTTCATCCCTTATCATGGATGGTCTTGTTGGAAGTGTCACCGGTGATAGGATTGTGAAAGGCTACATTGAAGGGATGACAGAGGAATCGGAATCGATCGGTGTGACACTTGCTAAAGATTTGCTGGCTCGTGGCGCTAAGAAAATACTTGAGGAGGTGTACGGGGAATAGACCTTACTCCATTATTCCCTCAATTTTTTCCAGTTCCTCTCTTTTTTCCTGGCAGTCCCGACAGTAGATTGCAAATGGAAGGACTTCCAGCCTCTGTTTACTGATCTCCTCTCCGCATTCCTCGCATATGCCATACGTGCCTTCAGCAAGTTTTCTGAGCGCCTCATCTATCTTGAGGAGAGTTTCTCTATGCCTACTCAACTGTTGAAGGCTGACATCCTCTGAGAGATCAACAACTGACCAGTCTCCGTTATCGAGAGCAGTATCAACAAGCTGTCTCGTTTCACCTTTAATGTATTTGGATATCTCGACCTTTGCCTCTTTCACGATCTCCTCTCTTTTTTGAATGAGAACCTTTCTCATGGTAGCATTTTTTTCTTCTTCTGAAACCTTGGTTTTTGATCGCTTTGGCTTTGGTACTGCTGCCCTGGTCTTGGTCGGAGATGAAGGTCTTTTTGGACTAGTTTTTATCCTAATTTGTTTCGGCTTCTTTTTCGCAACCTTTTGCAAAGTCTTCTTGCTTGGTTTTATTATTATTTTTTTGGTTGGTTTTTTCTTCGCCATTATTCTCTTTTTTGTATCTCCTCTTGTTGTGCCTGTCCTTCCTTAAAAATCTCTATAATACTTCTTACTTTGATGCCTGCTGCCTGAAGTGCCTTCTTCACATCTATTAACTTTGCATCTGTTACTTTCACCATGAAGTTGCTGTTTGCCATTACACCTCCATGATTTCCTTTTCCTTATGCCTTAAAATTTCATCCACCCTTTCTATCTGAGAATCGGTGAGTTTCTGTAACTCATCCTGTGATCGTTTGACATCATCTTCACTGAGGTGGTTCTCTTTTTCGAGTTTCTTGATCTCTTCATTGACATCTCTTCTGATATTCCTTATTGCGATCTTTGTTTCTTCTGCCTTTTTCTTTACAATCTTTGTGAGCTGTTTTCTTCTTTCCTCTGTAAGTGGAGGGATATGTAACCGTATCAGCTTGCCATCGTTCATGGGTGTCAGGCCAAGATCTGATTTCATGATGGCCTTTTCAATATCAGGAATAATTTTCTGTTCCCATGGCTGAATTGCTATTTGACGGCTCTCCGGGATGCTTAGACTTGCAAGTTGCTGAAGCGGAGTGAGTACCCCGTAATAATTGACTGATATTCCGTCGAGTAGTGCGAGAGATGCCCGTCCGGTTCTGATAGAGGCAAGTTCCTTCTTCAGTGCCTCGAGGGCACCATTCATACGCTCAGTGGTCTTTCTTTTTAGCTCTTGTTGCATTGTTCCCCCTTACAAGAGTCCCTATTTTTTTGCCTTCTATAAGTTTTTTGATATTTCCCTTTCCTCTTAAGTTAAATACCACAATCGGAAGGTTATTGTCCATACATAATGAAACTGCAGTCGAATCCATCACATTCAGTCCCTTCTTCAGCACATCGATATATGAGACTGTCTTATATTTTTTTGCGACAGGGTCTTTCATGGGGTCAGATGAATATATACCATCAACCTTTGTTGCCTTGAGGATGACATCTGCACCTATCTCTATGGCTCTCAGTGCTGCGGCTGTGTCTGTTGTGAAGTAGGGGTTACCCGTGCCAGCAGCAAAGATAACGGTTCTGCCTTTTTCAAGATGTCGTATTGCCTTACGCCTTATATACGGCTCTGCCAGTTCCTTCATCTCGATTGCTGATTGAACCCGTGTCGGAACTCCGTGTTTTTCAAGGAAGTTCTGGAGAGCAAGTGCATTTATCACTGTTGCGAGCATACCCATGTAATCTGCTGATGCCCGTTCCATCCCTTTCAAACTTGCCTCAACCCCTCTGAAGATATTCCCTCCTCCTATAACGACTGCGACTTCAATCCCCCGTGAAACTGCATCCTTTATTTCTTTCGCTACAAAATCAACGGTAGATGGGTCAATTCCATACCTCATGTCACCCATCATGGCTTCCCCGCTGATCTTCAGGAGGATCCTTTTGTATCTACGGTTCTTCACTCTTTGGCTAACTCTCCAAGCTGGAATCGTGCAAATCTCCTGACAACAATGTTCTCACCTAATGTTGCAATCTTTTCGGTGACCATATCCTTAATCTTCTTCTTCTGTTCCGGATCCTTTATAAATATCTGGTCAAGGAGACAGGTGTCTGTGTAAAACTTCTCAAGCTTCCCCTCAACGATCTTTTCAACAATATTCGCTGGCTTATCGGTAACCTGTGCCCTGTATATGTCCTTTTCTTTATCTATAACATCCTGTGGGACATCCTCTCTGGAAAAGAATGAGGGGTTTGCAGCTACTATGTGCATAGCGATGTCTCTGGCAAGTTCTTTGAAATCATCCGTTCTTGCAACAAAGTCTGTTTCACAGTTGATCTCAACCATTGCCCCAAGCTTGCCCATATGGATGTAAGCGTCAATGATGCCTTCTGATGCTGACCTCCCTGCCTTTTTTAATGCACTTGCAAGTCCTTTCTGTCTGAGCAAGACCACAGCCTTTTCAAAGTCTCCATTACTTTCTGTTAGTGCCTTTTTGCATTCCATCATACCGGCGCCTGTCTTCTCCCTGAGGTTTTTCACCATCTCTGATGTGACCATTGTCATTCTGCTCTCTCTCCCTCTTCTTGTTGAATTTTCCCCTCTACCTGCTGTTTTTCAGCCTCTTCTGCTGCAACCTTAGAGAGCATCTCTTTGCCTTCAAGGACGGCATTTGCCATCTTTGACGATATAAGCTTTATTGCTCGTATTGCATCATCATTTCCGGGGATAACATGGTCAATCTCATCCGGGTCACAGTTTGTATCAACAATTGCAACGATGGGGATAAAGAGTTTCCTTGCTTCTGCCACTGCGATCCTCTCTTTCTTCGGGTCTACGATAAACACAGCCCCGGGAAGGGCTGTCATATCTTTAATACCTGAGAGGTTTTTGTCTAATTTAGTTCGTTCCTTCTCGATGCCAGCAACCTCTTTCTTGGGAAGAAGGTCAAACGTCCCATCCTCTTTCATCGTCTCAATCTTTTTCAGTTTCTCTATGCTCTTTTTTATCGTTGAAAAATTCGTGAGCATTCCTCCGAGCCAGCGCTGATTCACAAAAAAAGCACCAGCCCTTGTTGCTTCCTCATGAATTGCATCCTGTGATTGCTTCTTTGTGCCAACAAAAAGGACCGGTGTTCCTGTTGAAGCTATATCCTTTATGAAATTATAGGCATCTTCAAGTCCTTTCAATGTCTTTTGAAGGTCAATAATATAGATGCCGTTTCTCTCTCCGAAGATGTATTTCTTCATCTTTGGGTGCCATCGCTTCACCTGATGACCAAAGTGAACTCCTGCCTCAAGCAGTTCCTTGATTGTTGCTACCATGTTTCTCCTTTCTCCTCCTCTTCCCCTAACTATTGTATAGGCACCTGAATCTGTGCCACATACCAAAGGAGTATTTAGGGGATGTTGAATTTTTATATGTTTAAGTTTGAAAGACTAACATAGAAATCTCTTTTTTGCAAGGGGGGAGGGAGGCGGGGTTACGAAGGAACGCTCAAACGTGCCACCTGAGGAGCGTTTAAAAATTTCCACATCCCCTTGACGCCATGGGTCAGTGCAGCCACTTCCATGTGAAGCATGGCAATACCACAATCAAGCCGCTTTGAGATATGGAAAGTGTCCTTAAGGGTATCCACTGAAATTGTTAAGTTCTCTGGTTCTATATGAAAGCGCCATGGTTGCCGGTTGACGGCCGAAGGGGCAAGCCTTGCTGCTTTTAGGGAAGACTTTATCCAAACGGGCCAGTGTACTTCCTCAAGTCCGGAAACCATTTCTGAAAGGGATTTACGGCGGTGACTTCTGCCAAACCCTGTCAATATCTTTTCTTTTAGCGACCAATGTTCCGGAGCGTAGCCAATAGGGGTGATTGCAAGCACCCTTTCTGATTTGGTGATGCCGATCAGAGAGGCGACGGCTTCGGGACGGAAGGATGCACCAACCCAACAAGTGGATACATTCATGGCTGTTGCCTCGAGGATAATCCCTTCACCGGTATACCCGACCCTTTCCTGAACATATTGACTATCCATAGTACCAATGAAAGCTATAAATGCATGGGCTCCCTTTATCTTCCCGTAGAAACCGATTGCACCTGTTAAGAACTCATCAGGTGACTGTGTTACCAATACAGATCTGGCTTCAGGAAAAGGTCTGAATTCTGTACAAACTGTATTCAGGTGTGCTAAAAGGGCTGCTTCTATAGGTCTTGGCTCAAATTGACGCCGCGATCTTCGCCGCGGAATGGCAGCGTACCATTTTGAGAATGGAATC
>JAGUWT010000264.1 GCA_020062205.1 Thermodesulfovibrionales bacterium | reverse complement strand
TGAACCCTGAAAGTGTCATTCTGAACTTGCCTGCCCCGCAATGCGGAGCATGGCCGGGGGTTCAGAATCTCTTCAGGGCATGCTTATTTCAGCATCTAATAAAATCAATTCCTGAATCAAATTCAGGATCTGAGACCCGGAAACGACCCATGAAACAAGTTCAGGGCATGGTTCAGGGTGACAGAAAGAAGATTTTTACAAGAGGCTCGGGCATAAAGTCTTTTTTGATGTTGCTTATTGCTGGAGTTGGATTTATTTTTGTCTTGTTATCAACAAATGTGTTTTCTGCAGAAAAAGCCCTACAGATAAAAGGCCCGATAATCATAACCTCAGAGATACTGACAGCAGACAATAAAACAAACACAGCCCTTTTTGAACATTCTGTTGTTGCAAGGACAACAGATATGACCATGTATGCCGATAAGATGCTTGTACACTATCATAAAGATACCGGGGATGTCACACAGATTGAGGCAACAGGCAATGTAAAATTCACGAGAGGCACCAGGGCTATAACATCTTATGAGGCGGTATTCTTTTCTGATGAAAATAAGATTATCTTTCATGGTGAACCACGAGCTGTAGAGGGAGAAAATGTCCTTACAGGGACAAAGATCATATACCTTTTCAATGAAGACCGATTTATTGTTGAAGACAGCAAAGTCTTCCTGATAAAAAAGAAGGGTCCGTAAATGCATATTCTTGAAGCAAAAGGTCTTTCAAAAACATATGGGAAAAAACACGTTGTCAGGGATCTCAGCCTGTACCTTACTACAGGTGAAATTGTAGGTCTTTTAGGTCCGAATGGTGCAGGAAAAACAACCACTTTTTACATGTTTGCTGGTCTTCTCAAGCCTGATCAGGGAAATATCCTGCTTGATAATCATGATATAACAAGGCTTCCAATGTACCAGAGGGCAAACATGGGGATTAGTTACCTTCCGCAGGAACCATCGATATTCAGAAAACTAACTGTTGAAGATAATCTCAGGGCAGTGCTTGAAATAAAAGGAACCAGCAAGGACGAGATCGATATCCATGGAGCCCAGTTGTTAAAGGAGTTTAACCTTACAGAATTTTCAAAGAGAGATGGCTATAAACTCTCAGGAGGCGAAAGGAGAAAGACCGAGATCGCAAGGGCTCTTGCGATAAAACCCGTATTCATACTTTTCGACGAACCTTTTGCAGGGATAGACCCGATCACGATTATTGAACTCAAAAAAATGCTGACGTACCTTAAAGAGAAAGGGCTTGGTATCTTGTTAACAGACCACAACGTAAGGGAAACCCTCTCGATAACAGACAGGGCCTATATTATAAGCAATGGCAATATACTTCAGGAGGGCAGCCCTGACAAGATTGTAGCAGATCCGAGAGTAAGAGAGGCTTTCCTTGGTGAGGAGTTTGTACTGTAATGGCGCTTGAAAACAGACTTGAGCTCAAATTAACACAGAAACTTATACTCACCCCACAGCTTCAACAGGCAATAAAACTGCTGCAGCTTCCCCAGCTTGAACTCTCTCAGGCACTGAGTCAGGAGCTTATGGAAAATCCATTCCTTGAGGAATCTACCGAAGAAATGTCTTCAGAGGAAACAACACCCGAGGAAGGAGAATTTCCTGAGATTGAAGAAACACAAGAGGATGAAAATGCCCCGCTCGAAATGTTAACAAACTTCACGGTAGACGACTATTTTGATGAAAGGGGAAGTGATGGAAGAGATCTCGGTTATTTCAACCCGGGGACAGTAACTACACCTTCATCTGATCAGTTTCTCAGAAGGAGACCAGATCTCTATGACCATCTCTTATGGCAATTACGACTCTCCAATGAAGAAGAAGCGATCAGAAAGGTAGGAGAGGTCATCATAGGCAACATAGACGAAAACGGTTATTTGAGGGCATCCATTGAGGAGCTTATAAAGGAAGTAGCAACTGATAGCAAATCCATTGAAAAGGCACTCGGGTTAATACAGAGTTTTGATCCCCCAGGGGTAGGAGCAAGGGATGTTACAGAGTGTCTGCTCCTTCAGATCAGGCCATTAAACCTCCATGGTACCTTAGTAGAAAAGATAATTATGAACAACCTGGATGACCTTGAAAAGAAAAAATATACCTTTATTGCACACCAATATAACACGCCTCTCCATGACGTTCTGTCAGCCGTAAAGATTATCGAGAGGCTTGATCCCAAACCAGGAAGGAACTTCTCGAACGAAACCACGAATTATATTGCACCTGATGTATATGTGATCAAAACAGCAGGAGGATACCATATTGTCCTCAATGATGAGGGACTCCCACGGTTAAGGATCAGTAGCTTTTATAAGGAACTCTTTCAGAATAAAAATACTTTCCAAAAAGAGGACCGGCAATTCATGGTAGAGAAGCTCCGATCTGCGATCGAGCTTCTTAAAAGTCTTGACCAGAGGGATAAAACGATTCATATAGTCACAGAAAGCATCGTGAATCTGCAGGAGGATTTTTTTAACAAAGGTACAGAACAACTGAAGCCGTTAACACTCAGGGATGTCGCATCGAGACTCAACATGCACGAGAGTACCATAAGCAGGGTTACGTCAAATAAATATCTGGCTTGTTCACATGGAATATTCAGCTTCAGATTTTTCTTTAGCAGTGCACTCCGTAGTAATAAAGGGAATGTCTCATCCACACCTGTAAAGAATCTTATAAAAAAGATCGTGACAGAAGAAGATTCCGGAAGGCCCCTCAGCGACAGGCATATCGTTGAGATGTTAAAAAGCAATGGTATTCTCATTGCCCGCAGGACTGTTGCAAAATATAGAGAGGAACTCGGGATACCATCACAACTTCAACGGAAAAAAACAATTAATGGAAAGGAGAACATATGAATATCATTGTTACAGGAAGAAATCTTGATGTTACTCCGGTATTAAAAAAATATGTTGAGGAGAAGCTTACAAAATTTGACCGTTACCTGTCGAACATATCTGAGGCTGTCGTTTCCCTCAGTGTAGAAAAATACAGACATAAGGTAGAAGTCCTGCTCAAGGTAAATGGTTTTCTCATCCAGGCAGAAGGTATTACAGGAGAAATTTACTCTTCGATTGATGAGGTAGTTGAAAAACTCAAAAGACAAATAAAAAGATATAAAGAAAAACTGGTCTCTCATAGAAAGTCTGAAGGCAAGACACGAGAGACCCCTGTGGATGTAACTGCTCCTGCAGAGCCTGGCAGGATTATCAAAAATAAACGGTTTGAACTCAAACCCATGAGTCCTGATGAAGCTTCAATGCAGATGGAACTCCTCGACAAGGCATTCTTCGTCTTTACAAACGAGGGCAGTGGAGAGATTAATGTTATCTATTGCAGAAAAGATGGGAATTTCGGACTGATAGAACCAGCTAAATAAGTTTAACACTTAAATGTTTAATGGTTTAATCCTTTGAACCTTTAAACCTTTAAACTATAAGATGGTGAAGCCAATAATCGTCATAATCACCGGGCAATCTGGTTCAGGGAAGACCGTTGCATTACGGGCACTTGAAGATTCCAAATTCTTCTGTGTAGATAACCTCCCCATCGCCCTCATCGATTCATTTGTTTCAATCACATTGAAAAACAAGGGGATAAACAAGATTGGAATCGGCATTGACATACGGGAAAAGGGATTTTTATCAGAGGCCAGTAATGTACTAAAAAATCTCAAAGATAAGTACAGGACAGAAATTCTTTTTCTCGAGGCAGAAAAAGATGTACTTCTCAGGCGATTTAAAGAGACCCGAAGACCCCATCCACTCGGAGGAAATATCGAAGAATCTATTCAGATTGAAAAAGAAAGGCTGGCACCTCTGAGGGAAACCGCAGACAGGATTGTTGATACTTCCTCTCTATCACCTCATCAATTAAGACAGTTTGTCATATCTAAATATGGAATGCTCAGACTGAAAAAGCTTATGACAGTTACTATCATATCCTTCGGGTTTAAGTTTGGTGTACCCCAGAACATTGACCTGCTTTTCGATGTCAGGTTTTTGCCCAACCCTAACTTTGTCCCTGAATTAAAACCGCTGAAAGGAACCGACAAAAAGGTTTCTGACTTTGTATTGAAAAAATCAGTAGCAAAGGTATTTATCAAAAAAATAAAAGAATATATGGACTTCCTTATTCCACTCTACATCAAAGAAGGCAGGTCATACCTCACAATCGGTATCGGCTGTACAGGTGGAAATCATCGTTCTCCTGCTATTTCAGAAAAACTTCACACTATCCTCAAAAAATATCCGGTTGACCTCAACATAGTCCATCGCGATATCTGCTAAGCCCCCTTTTCTTTACCCCGCACCACAGAAAGCCACGTATGTAAATGCGTGGATGAATGGTCAAAAGTAACCCGAAGGTAAATGCCCCAATACCATGGACGTAAGCCCGTGGTGCGGGGTTTACAAAGATTCATGTAAGCTGTTAATATAAAACGTTTTTAAAACTATTTTAAATTATCTCTGTGCTCTCTGTGGTTTAATAAATGTATTTTTCAGAGTAGGGAGAGGTGGCCGAGCTGGTCGAAGGCAGCCGCCTGCTAAGCGGTTGTGGGAGTAAAATCTCACCCAGGGTTCGAATCCCTGCCTCTCCGCCAGTAAACGGCAGTAATGAGTGAAAAGTGATGAGTTAAGAGTTTTAGAAGTCTTCAGCTTCTTACTCATACTAAGGAGCTCATAAGTAATGTCATGTCATATGTCATTCCCGCTTGTC